>JAGCIP010000087.1 GCA_017648525.1 Clostridia bacterium | reverse complement strand
CGATAAAATGGGTAAAATCATATTCGGTATTTTTTTTTTGCTATTCTATGTAAGGCAATTTATTGGTAAAATGGGTAAAATAGGTAAAAAAACTAAGATTTCTGCCTTGTTCGGCGTGTTTTTCTATCGGTAAAATGATGATGCTATCGGTAAAATAATAAAAATATTGGCAAAAAAGCGCGGTTTCCTGGGTGACACAGCCCGGTGGATGCGTTCCGGGCTGTGTTTTATTTGCTGTTTTATGCGAAAATTCCTTGCAGTTGTTTTTCAAATACAGATGCTCCGAATTTTATCTTTGTAAGCGTTTTTTCTGTGATTCCCATTCCTATAAAATGACCGTTTGATGCGTGGTCGTTGTCTATGACCTCGACCAGTTCTAATTCGTGCTCGGTTCCTGTTTTATTTGCTGTTTCGATCAGTTCTTTTTTGATTGCCTTCCAGGATGCAAGATTTAATCTATCCATTCCGAATGAGCATCCTTCGTTCGAGCAAGTTTCGTTGATTCTTACTATATAGTATTTCATTTTATATCCTCTTTTTTGTTTTTGTTATAATAAAAAGATTCTTTTCTTTTTATCTATATATATTATATCACTAAAAAAAATAAAATCAAGAAAAAAATAAAAAAATAATACAGGCGGCGGGCGTATTACGTATAGTTGACACGCTTGCGTTTTTGTCAAGCGGGCGCGGGGATGGTATTTTTTTGACGGCGAAACAGGGGCGGGAGGGTGGTGGCAGGGTGAGAGAATATTGGTACCCATCTTGGATATTTATGAAAAATCGGGTTAGCGCGGATAGCGGGATTGCTGTTAGCGTTTTTTTACTTGACACCAAAGAATGATATGTGTTAAAGTATATACAACGAAGGCAAGGGGGCGGCGGTGAACGGCGAAAAATACTACATGGCGGCGATAGCATTGACGGATGCGAATCCTGGGGTGACGTTCAAGGAAGCGATATCGCACGATGCGCGGGTTAGTCAGGTTGAACGGTTATATTTCACTGGGGAGTGGCGGGACCTGGACTTATATGGATGGAACACTTTTTGTATGAAGATGGAGCAGGCTGAGCAGAAGAAATGGCTTGCAAAGATTAAGGAACTTGACGGGAACGTGGTGCTGGACCACTTGGAATCACAGTTGATGCAGGCTAGTCGTGACGGCAAGGCACCGAATCGAGCATTATTAGAGGCCACTGTAAAAGCGTTACAAGGTGTTACGGCTTTAACAAAGATTGCGAGTGATGCGGAATTTGCGGGTGGAACCGATGGAATCGAGATAAAATTCATACCATCGCTGGACCGCCCAGTTGAACCGGAAGAATGGGAAAAGATACTGGTGGAAAAGGACCCGACCTTGGCTCGATACTTCGGTATGGAGGAACCCAAGCCTGTTGAAGAACTATCTCTGCCTGAAAACGCCGGAGGCGACAGCAAATGAAAACGATGGAAATTGTGTCCGATTTTCGCCCAATAATATTAAATATGTATGATTACAGATACCGCTATTTCGAGTATCTCACGGGCCGTAACGGTTTAGCGAAATCAACGAATATAGCGAAATGTTTGTTAGTTATCGGAATGCTTTTTCCTGTGCGTGTGTTGTGTTGTCGTGAACATATGACGTCCATCAAGGAATCGGTTCATTCACAGTTGGCGGACCTTATTAAAGAATACGAATTGCCGTATGCGGTATATAACGATACTATACGTTGTGCGAATGGGACTAGTTTTACATTTAAGGGACTTCGCGAAGTCGGGGTCGATGACGTGAAATCGTTTGCAAACGTCAATATATGTTGGGTCGAAGAGGCATCGTCTATTTCAAAAGCATCTTTGGACGCCCTTATTCCTACAATTCGTGCGAAAAAGTCGTTTATAATAATGAGTGCAAACCCTGAAAATGAATCAGACATAGTTTATCAAGAATGGGGTCCTGATGCTGAACGGCGTTCCGATAGTTATTGTTGCTATAAAGATTTTCGCTATAACCCGTTTCCGCTGGAACCTGCGATTATTCACGAAATTTTGCTAAAAAAACGTAATCGTCCTGCCGATTACAGTATGATTTACTTGGGTAATTTGAGGACCGCAACCGAAAGACCCGTTGTTCGTTCCTGGGACCCGAATGTCAACATTGGTGTTGGGGAAGAGAGCAAGACGATTTACTGGTCGCTCGATTTCAACGTCAATCCACAATGTTCGGTCATATGCCACTGGAACGGTGGGCACGATTTTTATTTTTCGGACGAAATCGTACTGGAAAACGCCTCAACATACCGTGTGGCCGAAGAGTTTGTCCGAATTTATCGACAAAAATACGATGGTCGCCCGTTAGTTATCAATGGCGATGCGTCAGGACGCAGCAGAACGTCCAATTCTGAATTTTCAAATTATGCAATTATTGAACAAATTTTAACAAGGGAACATATCAGATTTGATTTTCAAGTTCCAAAAGCAAACACCAGTATAAGTAATCGAGTAAATAATTTTGATTGGCACGTGCGCGGCCTTGATGGAAAACCACATATTTTAGTCAACCCAGAATGCCGTCATTTGTGTCATTCGTGCAAATTGCTCGGCTACGATGAAAACGGGAAAATTATTGAAATTCCTGCTCGTTTTGGAATGAAAACCATCGATTATGCGAAATCGCATATATTTGATGCGGCATCTTACTGTGTAATGATAAATGATTGTGTCACAGAAGCGTTCTTAAAAACACCAAAGACCACTACTGCTAATCTGAAAGATATGTGGGAAAGGTCGTTGATGGCGGCATCTGGAGGGACTGTATGACATTGGAAGAAGAAAGAAAATGGAAAGTTCTTATCAGGAAGTATCCTGAACGTGCTGGTGTGGCATACGAACTATATGTCCGCCACACAAAGAAAAACGCCAACCCAACTACTTACTTTATGTGGGCAGGTAAGTTGGAAAGACAAACTGAAAAACGTTATCGTGAAGGCTTAAAAAAGTACTGCGATAAAGAAAAACAAAAAATGGAGTTAAGAAATGGTTAGAAAACTTATAGCATTCTCATTTGAACCTGAATCTATTGGCGGATTCGCAATTGTATGTAACGGTGTCCATATGGGCAGAAACGGTGCATTTAGTCACTGTTATCCTTTGACAAAGTCGGCATTCTTAGAAGCGATGAAAGACCGCATTAAATTCAACGAATTGTTGGGCATAGATATTCGTGAAGGATGGCAAAATGCATTGGCTGACGCAATTGCACCATTTACAACAATGACAGAAGACGCAGACCCTGCGGTTTTGGCTGATGCCGTTGCCAAGGCAGACATCAACATTCGTGGCGAAGAAGAAGTTGCGAAAGACGTTGAAGTTTTGGAAGTTGAAAACGAAAAACTGGTAGCCGAAGTTGAAAAAGAAATTAAACCTGCTAAAAAAGCGACCAAAAAAACAACCAAGAAAAAGGAAGTAAAAGATGACGAAGGAAGAACGGATACAGTTGCAACTGTCAGCAAGGACGATGGACGTTCAGAAGGTGATGGAATATCTGCTGAAGAACCAAGCACCGCTGATAATGCATAGGGAAAACGAACAAGTATTCAAAGGGTTTATGATGGCGTACTACGCCATCTGCGACCTTCAAGAAACCATAACAACAGAGGAGCAATAAAATGGAAAACATTACAGAAGAAGCACTGACAAAAGAAATCGCTGGGGAACAAAATGCCCAAGTAAGTGGTATTATGGCTGACCTTGAATCTGAATTTACAGAAGAAGAACCAAAGTCGGAAGAACCAGCGCAAGAAGAAACCCCTGCTGAAGAACCAGCACAGGAAGAACCCGCTAAAGAAGAAGAACCAGCGGAAGAACAACCCGCCGAAGAAGAACCTGCTGAAGAACCAAAATCAGAAGAACCTGCTGAACCAGTAATGTATGCTGGAAAATTTAAGACGGTGGAAGATTTGGTAAATGGTTATAAAAATCTTGAAAAGAAAATGGGCGAAAAAGCACAAGAAGTCAAGGAAGTCGTTCAGGCTAAAAGTGATGATTTTGACCTTGCTGTGAAACAAAAGATTGCGGAAGAAAACTGGAAATTGGTTGACAAGGCATTTGAAACCATTACAAACCCTGACGATGCCAAAGAAGCCCAGTATTTGTTGTCGCAATTCAAAAAAACTGGCGATGGCGCGTTGTTGGAAAAGGCTCGTGGCTTTTTAGACGCTCGTGTTGACCGCCGTTTGGAAGTTGACGCTATGAATATGGCTGCAAAGATTCAACAGACGGCAAATGCCCATAGGGAAGAAATCTTGTTGAAACCGTTGTCTGAAGAATTTGACAAAATGGCAGAAGAAGACCCTGAATTTATGAACGATGAACAGAACCAAAACCTGATGGCGATGGCAATTAAATTGAACCCGTCAACAGTTGATGTCCGTTCGGTCAAAAAAGCAATTCAGGAATACAAAGAATCTGCTTATCAGAAAGGTTATGAAGCAGCGAAGAAAGAATTTGCCAAACAAGCCGAAAAGAAAGCGGTTTCTGTTAAGTCCACAACTCATATCGAACAACCAAAACCTAAAAAGTCGTTCGCTTCTATGAGCATAGCGGAACAATTAGACGAAGAAATGAAAACATTATTAAGTTAAAGGAGTATAATATGAGCAGACCATTAGAACGATTTTGTGAAATAATTGCGTGGATTTTCATAATTCTGGTGGTCTGCACAATGTTATGCGGTTGCAATCGCAAAACACCTGTCGAAAATGCCTTTGATAACGTTGGACAGGCGGTTATTGACATTCAAGCGTCCCTTCCAAAAGAATGTCAGACCGAAATTGTCCTTGCCAAAATAAACGATGTCGAAGCAAAAAGACAGGTGGCCCAAAGTTTATGTGCAGAGAAGATAAAAGAAGCCCAAAATAAGTACGAACGCACTTTGTTTGCCCTTATTGGTCTAATTTTTTTACTTTTTTTAAGATTTTTTATAAAAAAATAAGAAAATAACAGTCCGATTTGTTTATTATTTAGTAAGGAAGACAAAACCTGATTCAAATTGGATAACCGAAAGGCCCGAAGCGAACAGACAATTTTTAATCCGAAAACGTAAAAATTAACTAGACGAAAAAAGGAAAAAAATATGTCTAATAATGCATTTTTGAACGGCGTTGCGTCATACAACGCAGTTTCGGAAAAATGGTCTAAGGTGTTATTGAAAAACCTGTCTTTGGTTGGTGTTTATAAACACATCGCTATTGACCATTCTTCTGAATTGTCAGATAACTCTGATGCTATTCACTTACGTATGGTGAATGATTCTTCTGTAACTGTTGCAAATTACTACACACGTAGTGCGGTTCCAGGAACTGCTGGTACAGAAGGCACAATATCTTATGGTACTGCTGCTGTTGATGATTATGTATTGCAATTAACAGAATCTCCAGCGACTGCTGTTAAATTCGAAGACTATGCTTTGAAAACTGCAGACGTTGCATTCCAAGCAAAAATCATCGAACGTGGTTTGTATGCTTTGTCAAAATACGTTGATACATTCGTTATGAACACAATCATCGCTGCTGCTGGCACAACATTGACTGCATTTAATGCAACCACTGCTGCTGCTGGTGATATGTACGATGTTTTGTTACAGGCTGCTGCTGTCTTGAAAAAAGCGGGTGCAACACCTGTTTCTAACGCATCTGACTTAGCAGGCGACCAAGGTATTAAAGAAACCGGTTATGTTGTAGTTAACCCAGACGTAATGCGTTTCATCTTGAAAGAACCAGCATTCGTTAAAGTTGATATGACCGACAAAAACGCTTTGTGGAAAGAAGGTATTGTACGTGGTACAATCGCTGGTTTGGTTGTTTTGGAAAGTTCCAATATGCCAACAACTACAAACGTTTGCACAATCTTCGCAGGTATCAAATCTGCTGCTCACTTTGCGATTAAGAAAATAAGTGACCGTATGATTCCAGCACAAAACAACTTCCAAATGTTGTGGTCAGTGTTGACAACTTGCGGTTGCACAGTTTCTCATCCATCTGCAATTGTGAAATGTGCGGTTACTGTTGCTTAATACTAAAAAGTGTGGGGGCTTCGGTTCCCACACTCCGATAATTATAAAAAAGTGATTTAATATGATAGTATGTGATTACGAATTAGGCGAAGTCAAAAAGAGAGAATTAACATCAGACGAAAAACAAAGCGTCTGTGATTTCGTTGTGCAACGTTGGAACTCTTGGAGCAAACCATTAGAACTATTGCAAGATAATACACGTGTTATTCGTGACCGTGCTACACCAACTATTTGCGATATTAGACAGCCAGAAAGAAAAAAAGATTGGCACTCTAATATCAAATTGAACCGTATGTACGAATTTTATAATAAACTGTACGGCATTTTATATGAAACATTTTATGATAAAATTTCGTCTTATTTGAAACTTGGCAAAGAAAATCACGACAAGGTTTATAATCAGGCGTTAGACCAAGAAAACAAAAAGACCTTGTTGGTATCTATTAAAGATATGTTGGACACAGGTGAAGTTGTTGCTAGTTCCGAATACAAGACGGTGTATAAAAAAGAAGTTTTGCCGATTGAAGAAATTGGCAATGTGGACCCAGCGTCCATTGTGTCTGTTCGAGAGAACTCCTTTGTTGTCCGTCAAGAAGTCGAAAAACGATTGAACTTTGTTCGTATCGACCCGTGCAACTTTGTTTACGACCCCCTCGTAACACCTTGCACGGAAGACTTCTACGAATGCGATAAAATTATCAAACAATGGAAAACTCGCAGAGAAATCTTATCAAACAAAAGTTATGAATTAGACCGTGCTCAGTTTGAAGAAACATTTGCTCAGCCGTCAACACCAAACTTGCAAGAACAAGACGAAACCACAACATACAATGTGTATCGTTATAACCAAATCGAAGTTCTGACGATGTTCGGCACATTCTACATTGGCGGAAAGGCATATGAAAACTATGTTGCTGTTGTGATTGGTCGTGCTTTCTTGGCATATTTTGCACCTAAGGGTATATACACACCAGACGTGTATTATTTCCCGTTCCACGCTCGTGGTAATGGTGCTCGTGGCGTTTCTCCTTTGTTCTACATTGCAGACCTTTGCAAAGCCGAAGAAGATGCATACAATGACACTCGTGATGCTGTAAAATTACAGATAAACCCTTGTCGTTATGCGCCTACGGGCTTCTTTGAAGAAAACAATGTTAAACAAGAACCGGGCAAAATTATTACATATCGCCTTGGTATGCAAGACCCGAACGCAATTATTAAAGAAACTATTGACGCACAACCTGCAATTCAATCGTTCCAAGAAACAACAAAACAATTGGAAAAAGAAATCGCTGGCATTGATAATGGACAGTTGTCGGTAAAGTCGGAAGCGTTGACGGAAGAAGAAGTCAAACGTATTGCTGTTAGTGAATCTTTGATACCAAATATGATTATCAGCGGAATTATGCTGAACATTGTAAGCCGTTATTTGAAAGATTGTGTTGAAATGGTTGACGGTCAAGAAACGGACGGCGCGGTTATCAAGACCGCTTGGGAATATGCGAACGAACAGTTGCAGATGCAGAACATTGTATCTTTGATTGAAAAAGTCGCACAAGCCGACCCAACAATGCCAAAGTATCAAGACACCGCTGCGAGAGCATTACAGGCAATGGGCGTGAACCCAGCCGACTACTTGAACGATGGTCGCACACAACAGATTATACAGAACTTTGCTGGCTTGTCTGACGAAGTATTACAACAGTTGGTACAAGTCGGGCAACAGTTACAAGTTGAACAGAACAATGTCGCCAAAGCGAGTAAGATGATGGCACAAATCCAAGATGACGAATACCGTAAAGTATTGCGCAAGTCTTGGGAAGAAGCAGGTGCTATGCCACAATCTGTAATTGTACCAAACGGTGACGCAACTATGGAAGTTCCAGTTACAAGAGTAACACCAGAAACACAAGTTAAAAACAAAGTATCAACAACGGCGGACTAGGAGTAGAAAATGAAATCGTTTAAGGAACTTATGATAGAGACCCTTTTGCAGCGTCACATTGTGGACAATCGCCAAGTGGTTGATGTCGCCGATATTACACCGTCTGTTTTGATTGCTTTTCATCAGGCGTGTCTTGACGTATTAAATCTGCACAACTGGGTTTGGAATAACAAGAAAATTGTTTATACAACTTCGCCAAACCGCACATCGTACCCGATGCCATATGGTATTATAAAAGGTATGACTCTGACAGACCAAGATGGTAACGAATGTCCGCTGGAATATGTAAATAAGTTGACGGCGAAAGAAGGTTGCCCGACACAATGGACACACGATTGGGAAGAAGAAGAAATCGCTATTGCACCAGCAGAAAAAGACGCTAGCCACACAATGACTATTGAATACTATGATAAAAACATTGCTTGTGTTGGTCCACGTTCTGACAAGGTTTTCTTGAAGGACTTTGACGATGAAGGCACGGTTGCTTCTACGGACAACCAATTCTTAAATGTGCCAGAAACAGTTTATAATGTCTATGCCCGTTGTATTGTTACATTGGCAAGGGTATATTTGAACGAAGGTGCACAACCATCTGTTTTGGCAGACCAAAAAGCCGAATTTGAACAAGCAAAGAACTCGTTGTTAGAATTTGCAAAAACACCATTTTACGATGCACAAAGGTATGAAATATGATGTACAAACTTGAAAATGGAAAATTAGTTGAAGCACCAGTGGTCTGGAAAGGAATTGTTGGCTATAACAAAAACCTTGACCGTTTAGTTGCTGACGGCTGGAAACCTTTGATTGTTACTGGCGAAGGCGAAATTGTTAAATATATTGAACACGGTGACCATATTGAAGAACGCCACAGTGTTCCGCCATACGACTATCGTGCGTTAAGAGCAAAGGCATATCCGCCACTTGGCGATGTTATAGACGCAATCTGCAAAGCATATGAAGGTGACGACACTGAATTGCAGGCAATATTAGCACAAAGAAACATAGTTAAAGCAACAATAAAGAAAGAACCAGATGCCGATTAAAGTAGAACCTTTTGTGAACCCTTTCCGCAACCTTGTCAAAGAAAACGGCGACAAGGTCAAGGTTATTACACATAACGGAAAAACATACGAACAAGTGGTGCGTAAAAAATGACAACTAGAAATGTAAATCTTTTATGGAAAAACTTTCGTGGCATCAGAAAACTGAACAGCATCAACTCTGATGTTGAATTTGGTGCAGATATAGCACACGGTGTTCGTTTATCAAAAGAAAAATCTGGGCAGTATCGCAGTATTCGTTCTTCTGGTTGGTTTAGCCAATATACAGTTATGGGCGAAGATGTTATTCGTTTGTACAGTGCAAATATGTCGGGCTATCCATACCCAGACCAGTTGATTGCGTTCACAAAGACAAGTGGTGCGATAAATGCGTGGATTGTCACAGATAACACAGAAGTTATTAACCCTGTGCAGATTGCAACCTTTCCACTAGTAACAGATGTCACCGATGTTTGTATGACACAATGGGGTGACCGCTTGGTTATGGTGGTTGCTTTTGGAACGTCAAATCTTGGGTTTGTATATTACTCGGCAGACGCTACGATTGGCGGAACACAAATGGGCACATCAAACTTCTATTATAGATTGGTGCCAATTGTTGAAACAACAACAAACAAACCTGTTGAAGACATTACAAGTGTTTGTCCGTATCGTTCTCGCTTGGCAATCAATGGTATTACAACTTATAACGCCAATGATGCCGAAACAATTTATGGTGTTTGGTTCAGCGAAGCAGGTAATGCTATCAACTTTGCTATGACACCAATTACAAGTGCCAGCGAAACAACCCCGTTCTTTGTTGAAGTCGGCGACAAGATAAACCACTTGGAAGAATATCACGGATTGACAGCGTTCGGCAACAACCGTTCTTATAATATTACTGGCACGAGCCAAAACGACTACAAGGTGTTAGACCTGACCGCCAAGGGTGTTAAAAATAACGCCGTATTTACACTGAACGGACAGTGTGCTTATGTTGACTCTTGGGCGAAGAATATCTTCACTCTGCGGGATAATATTGACGGCACGATTGGGTTTGATGATGCCATTGGTGACGATATACAAGATTATTTACAAGATGTCGATGATGTGACGATAAATGTTATTGGTCGCCGCATTCGTATGTTAAAATCAAGTGGACAATCGTTGGTCTATGATGTTGATATTGGCGAGTGGGTTGAAGAAAGTTTTACTGCCAATTCTCGTGCGGTGACTTTCTTGAACAAGGAATATTTCTGCGATGGTACAACGACACTGTATCAAATTACAGACGACTGGGGCGTAGGTTCACAACAGACACCAAACGAAGACGGTTATTATTCTCACTATCGCACAAATCTTATGTGGTTAGATTCACAATCTTCTGTCAAGAGCCACCTGTATCCGTTTGCTGTGATACTGGAACCACAGACGAGCAACGACTTTTATATCAAGTTCACGACAGACCGTGGTGAAGCGTTTAATGCTCGTGTTACGAAAGCGGGGTTCGCTAATGTGGCGACCTATTCTAATGACGACACAGTGCCAGAAAATGGTTCTCAATTTGTTTCTGACGATGAAGATTTGTCTGGGCGTGTTTTCTTTGCTATGAACCAGACGGAATTGCTTGTTACGGTTGACAGACCGCCATACTGGCGTTATTTACAGATTGACATTTATACGACTTCGCCTGCCCAACAATTTAATATTTCGGGCATAGAAGCCAAGAACACGGAAATAAATACGGAAATGCTCGATTATTGAAAAAGGTTTGCTATGATAACACAATTATATACTTTTACGCCAAGTTCTTTTGTAGTAGCAGACGAGTGGAACGCCAACTTTCGCACAAATTACAATGCAAATATAGCACATTATGAAGCGATACAAGACGCATATAATACATTGGCTTTCCAAGGTAGCGATCTAAGTGATGTTTATGCTGCGGTTCGTAGCCAGCCAAATTCGTTTTTCATTAGCGGAACAACAGTAACGGTTGCGCCAGAATGTGAATATTATAAAATACTTGGAAGTGGCGAAGATTTGGTTATCAACATACCAACAGGGCTGAACGCAGAAGCACGAGTGCTGATACAGATACAGGAAAACCGCAGTTTATTGCCGTTTAGCATAAATTATGTAGGGACAAGTATTATAAATTATGGATTTTACAATTATAATTATTTTAGAGCAGGCAATTATTATATAATGATATACGAAACAAACGGGGTCGCCCAAGTAAAACTTATATGGACAGGAGTATAAAATGATAATAGTTCAACAAATAGTAGGAACAGGACTTACAGATTTTGTTATAGACGAAACAACTTATTCTACACAGGTAGGACAAGGGTTCTCTTGTAATCAGTTTAAGTATGATGGTAACGATTGGAACATAGTTACGCCAGGGCAGAGTGGAGTTGTTGATTTGGCTGACTATGGAATTGCATTTTCAGGAACCCCTGTTTTGGATGATGAATTTTCTGTAGCACAGTTTTATATGGAAAATCTTTGGGTGTTTAATGCAGGCAAAGGTGTTAATTGTAATAAAATAAATGAAAATTTTGCAGATGTTCAAAACCAATCTAACACAAATGAAACAGCGATAAACAATATTGCTAGCACTGCACTGTTGAAAGACGGTAGCAATCTTACACAATCTGCTATAAACACTTTCCAGCAACAGACCCCGAATATCTTGTCCACAGCCGGTACAATCTCGTTGACTGATAACACAGCGAACTTTTTGACACTGACAGGAAACGGCACAATTTCGTTGCCTGCTGTTGCTTCTGACCAATATAGCCACACAATAACATTAGTAGTTGAAGGGGGAAGTTATTCCTTAGGATTAGGAACTGTAAAACATCTATATAATCCAATAGTGATAGATACTACGAAAACATATAATGTAATGTATATTTATAACAAAATTGACAATTCGTGGTATTACAGTTTAACACAATAGGGGGAAAAGATGTCATTACAAAAAGGTTTTTTTAGGGTTCAATCTTCAAATCCTAATTTGCCACCAGAAGAGTGGACAGAGTTTTATATAAATACAACCGCAGGTGCATATCAAACATCGTTGCCTTGGGGTAAATATAAAATTGTTATTTCGGGTGGTGGCGGTGGTGGTGCTGCTTGTGGCTGGAATACACCACATGGCACACGTTATGCAGAAAACGGTTATAATGGAGAAGAACAAACAATATATGTTAATGTATATATAAATGATGTATTAGGCATAAGTGGCACTGTTGGTGCTGGTGGCGAGGGTGGTTATGCCAGAACAGAACGCGAAAATATTAACCATGGCGGATACGGTGGTACCGGCTATCAAAATGGCGCAGATGGTAGCAACCAATTAACAACAACTCCACAACTACCTAACCCTTATACAGAAAACGCATCTGCATCTGGTGGCGGCGGTGGTGGTTCAACCAGCATAGAGTGGAATAGTACAGTGCAAGAAGTTGCTGCGGGTGGTAATGGTGGCACAGCCAGACAATCTTATTATTCTATTTGGGGTTATGGTGGCACAGGTGCTAGCGGTGGCACAACAACAGGCACAGGGGCATCTGGTGGTGCAGGAGCATCTTCTCTTACAAACAATCAGTTGATTGGTGGCACGGGTACTAATGGTTATATAAAGATTTACCAAAGTAACTTAAAACCGGAACCGTTATAATGCATATACACTCAATACTTTCGCTATCGCCAGACGGCAAAGCACTCGCCCAGCAACTGTGGGAAGAAAATATGCACGAACCGTGGGTGGACTACAACGGCTCTGATATGTTTGTGGTTCTTGACGGCGGCGAGATAGTCGGGGGCTTCGCCGTGTATCTTGACGACTCTGATGGTATTGTAGGCACTTTCTGTTCGGGCTGGGCAAAACATCACGCACAAGTCCCGACAGACCGCATTATTAAACAGATTGTTAGCAATGTCGGACCTGTGTATTTCAAGACCGACCAGCGACCTGCAAAAATTTTATTAGAAAAAATCGGGAAAAAGGTCAAAACGACCGACCGATTTGTTTATTATATAGTAAAAGGTGAATAAAAATGGGAAAACCAAAGAAAGTTCAAGCAGCACAAGTTGGCACAGATTATAACTGGGGCGAATTTGGCTCTGCAAATGCAGGCGGCGTCAATTTGTCGCCTATGGCAACATCTAATATCCGCACGACACAAAGCGGTATCGGGCAGTATCTTAACGAATTGATAAATCCGTCTTATGACAACGAATCATTTCGTGCTCGTCAAGAACTTATAGACGCGAGCAATCGCCAATATGCAAACCAATTGGGCGCACAGGCTATGGCTCGTGGTGCTCGTGGCTCGGCGACACAGAATATCTTAAATTCAATCGCTGCAAACCGTAATATGGATATGCGCCAAGCGATGACACAGGAAGATGCCCGTGTACAAAATATCTTGTCTGCTTTGTCTGGTATCGAAGGCAACTACTTCAACCAGGCAAACACAATGGGCAACAATATCTTGCAACGTGTTTTGGCAAATCAACAAACACAACAACAGGCGAACATTGCTAATACCAATGCATATAATTCTTGGAAAAACAATTTAATCAGCGGTGCGGCGGCACTTGGTGGTTCTGCGTTAGGTGCTGTATTAGGTGGTCCTGTTGGTGCAAGCATTGGTGGCAGTTTGTTTGGTGGTGAAAATGTTACTGATGTAAATGGTAATGTTCTTGGCAAAGTTGGCGGTTATGGTACATATCAAGAGTAAAGGCAAAAAAGATGGCAACAGATTTTGATAAAATAACTTTAGAAGCAATATTGGCACCGCAGACACAGGCTTTGCAGGCTTTGGCTATGCGCCCACAAAAAACATCTGCAAAAACGACAACTACAAGCACAAGTACACCTTATGCCTTGGAAGATTTAATCGCCACACGAAACAGAATTGGCGAATCCACAAAGGCGTTAGACGATGCCTTAAAAGCCCGTGAAACTTTTGGATACACATTGGCTAATGCTTTGGCTAGTGCACCACAACAACAAGGTGCTGGTTCTTGGTTGTCTGATTTTGCTCGTGGATTTGGTGGTGGTATGTCAGCGAGAACAAACGCTGCTGTTGACCGTGCTCAAAAGAAATATGAAGCCGAAATGAAAGATTTGGCTGATATTTTGGCGTTTGACAAGGCGATGGGCGAAACAACTACACAAACTCAAAATCAGGTTATGGGCTATACACCAATGGAATATGGAACTGCTGGCGGGGCTAAGACGGCTGGCGGACAAGGTGCAGGTTCGTTGAGCGGTATTCAACAAAACAATTTTGGACGCTCTGTAGGTTATGACCCTATTGAAAACTTGCCAGATTTTGGTCCTGTTACTCGTGCTGCGTTGAGCGAAGAACAACTCGGGGTTATGAAATATTTGCCGTATGCTCAAGCAGCCGCAAAAGGACTGACAGACAAAACTGCTACAGAATTACAATCAACTTGGTCTGATATATCTGATAATATTTTATCTGGTCGTGTTCTTGACTTTGTTGGCAAGGCTGGTGGTGTCCGTGTTGCTGATACACCTGCTGAACAAGAATTTATTTTTGGTCCAATCCGTAATTATCAAAATATGTCAAAAAGACAATTACAAGCAGGATTAAAACAAGCACGTAATAATTTTGTTGCTGCAGGATTAAACAAAGCAAGACAACAAGGCATAGAAGTTTCGGAAGACGAACTGAAAACTTGGTGGAACTCTGCGTTTTCTGTTCCAGAAGGGAAACAAACAGAAAAGATGTACAATGTGCAAAATCCACCTGTTGAAAGAGCAAAGGAACAAATAACAATATCGGTGGGCGAAGTTCGTAACGGTTATCGTTTCAAAGGTGGCGACCCAAAGAAAAAAGAAAACTGGGAGGCGATATAATGAACCCTTGGGAAGAAGATTTAGTTGTTGCTGAAGCAGGTTCACAAGTAAAACCTTGGGAAGAAGATATAACTGCAAAAACACCACGTGGTGCGAATTTAGGTGGTGCTTTGCGTAATATAGCACAAGCAACCCCTTTTGTTGGCACATATGCCGATGAATCAGAAGCGTTGTTGCGGTCTTCTAACTTATTGCCTGATGCTTTGTCTATGGCAACAGGTGTGCCTTCTTCTATTGTGTCTTCTTTATTGCCAGAACCAAAAGAAAAATTAGATTATGAAACGTTGCGTAGAAACGCTGAAGAATCTGCACTTGGTAATATAGAAAATACAAGTTATGGGCGTGCGCTTAACATAGGAACTAATATGGCTGAAAATGCGCTCGCTGCATATTTAACGGGTGGCGCAACACTTTTACCAACCATATCTGCTGCACAAGGCGGAATAGAAGGTTTTGGTCGTGGAAGCGATTTGGGCGAAAGAGCAACACAAGCGGGTATTGGTGCAGGATTTGGATTTGTTGTTCCACAAGTATTAAATCGTTTATTGCCAACAAAAACAACACAAACTGCATTAGTAAATGAATTGGCAAAAAGCAAAGATGCAACGAAAAGTATTTTTGCAAAGGCTTTACAGCAAGGAAGTACACCAGAAGAAGTTATCGCTCAAGAAGTTCCAAAGGGTATGCGACCTGATTTATGGGCTAATATGCGCCGTGGTTTTACAGGAAGAGATACTTTTAGAAAACCTATTTTAGAAGAAGCGTCAAGTGTTGTTAGCACGCCTTATTCAGAATATATTGAAAAAGAAATTGCTAATGTATCGCCTAAATATGCATCAAAAATTGGCAAAGAAATTGAAAAATTAAAATTAGACGACCTTGGAGAAGATATTGTTGGTGAATTTGACCCGCGTCAATATGTTATGAATGCAGTAAATAAAGTTATGAAATCTGCTCCCGCAGAAGAACAAAATTTGGTTGCGCAAACAATGGAAAATGCAATTGCTAAACGCGGAGTTGCAAAAAAACTTACAAGCGTAGCAATTGAAAGACCTATTGGTTCTAGTTCTGGTTCTATATGGAATATTTTGCGTAGAATAAATTCTCCAATACAAAACTTGTGGGATAGTTTAACTTTGCGCGGTATGACAGCAGGAACAGTTAATGCAGAACCTAAAAACGCTTTGGAAAGAATGTTAAATTTCTATACACCAAATGCGGTTCGTGGAACAACAGATGCTTTGATTGAAGATTATGAACTTAAAACATTAAAATAAGGACAAACTATGGCGAAAGAACCGATGATGATAGACAGAGAATGGCGGAAAGCAGATGCAGCAATTCGCATTATTGACTGTGTTGGCAAAGCCGTTGACTTGCAGAAAGAATACTTTAAGTTGATAACCACTCTCTCGGAAGGCAAATACAATCGTGCCACAGATACTATTCGCAATTTGGTGTCCGACATTAAAAACCACAACTTGATTTTGCAGGCATTGTTGTTGGAATTTGACGACAATATTCCAGTTGCGGAAGACGGGGTTGCGAGTGCGTTGAACGATTTGCGTGATGCTATGAGAGATACAGACAAAGAATAAGGGGTTGCCGATGTCTGAAAATAAGTTTATAAAGCGTTTGAAAGGCGAACAGACGGCTAAGTCCGTATTGGAAATTAAAAACGAAAGCACCAAAACTTCGTTTGCTAATATGCCACAAGGCACTTCTAACGCAATAAATGTTTATTCAGACCACCGTGGCAATGCAACCGCTGTGCTGGAAGGCACTGATATTTGGAAACTAAACACTTCACAGTTTGTGGTGGTGCCAAATGCGTTCGGTGACGGGCGGGATTTTACAAGCACTTATACCGTTTTTGGTTCTTCTTTGTGGGTCAATGCGACCTATACTTTTGACCAGCCAAAGATATTCACAGGGGCGACACAGTGGACACTGAAACTCTGCGGACATAGTTTGCTGTCAAGTTCGTCCAACACAATTGGGTTCTCTTTGATTATCAAGTTTGGCAATGCGGTCACTATTACAAAAAGTTTCTCGGTCAGCGAAAATGCATTTGAGTTCTGCAAAGAATTTATCATAGATTTTAGCGAAAGCGAACAGACGGCTATCAAAGTTGCTAACGGCGACACAATGACCGTTCAGTTGCTTTGTGCCGATACCACTGCCAGTGCGACCATTTATAACGGTATGACAACATTGGTTGCTCAGCAAAGACGTGTTGACGGGGAAACGGTTGCGTCTGATTTGCATACGTTTGAAGATTTAGAAGTTGAAGTGGCTCAATTGCATGAAGATTTAGACGACCTAGAAGAATATGTTGACGATACTTTTGTAAGATTAGACGGCACATCAATAATGATAGCACCGTTGAAATTCAGGGCTGGTTCTATGCGTGGTGCAGTAGGTCCGTACCTTAATGGCGTAAGTTTCTGGAAATTAGATTCACAAGGAAACATAACAAACATCGCAAACCTAACCGATAGCCAGTTCTTACCAGTCACAACGAACGCAATAGACCTTGGTAGAAGTGCTAACAAATGGAAAGACCTATATCTTGCTGGCAAAGCATATATGTCTGTTATAAACAACGGATACGACATTGCGGTTCCTGTAACAAATAGTGCTGATACATTGGCATTAAAAAGTGAAGTTGATTTGGCTGCGAACTCTGGTCGTATGATAACAGACCAAGGTGTTTGGTACGCAAAAATGTATGCGGCGACAGTACCACCTGCGGCAGAAGATGGCACGAACTATGCGGACTTTTCACAGGTTGACGGTCAGGGCAATCCAATTATCGTGATATACGAACACCAGAACGGTGCGTGGGTGCAAAGCGAAATAATTACACCGCCAGCCGAATATGATGGCTATGTACCAATTACAAGCAAGATTTGGGATATAACAGAACAGGCAGGGCAACAAGGTGGGCGTATTTTATGGAACCACCAGAGCAAAGAGTTCACACCATACCCACAGATTATATCGTTTGAAGATATTGAAATTACAGGTACTTCTACGGTTATTATGCCACAGAATCCAAGTGCGAGTCAGATTGTAAATAAAGATTATGTTGATAACAAGGTAAGCAGTTCAATTGGTAACGGCACGATTACATTGACCCAAAGTGGCAACACAATGGGAACATTTACAACCAACCAAAGTGG
>JAGCIP010000086.1 GCA_017648525.1 Clostridia bacterium | reverse complement strand
ATTACGCAGTTAGGAATAGTTGCAAGCAAGGTCATAAACGGAGCAAAGAAAGATGCTACGATACAGATGATTGCAGCGGTAATAATAGTTACAACAGATGCGTTTCCAGAAATTGCAACGCAACCTACTGATTCACCGTAAGTGGTATTAGGACAACCGCCGAAGAAAGCACCTAGCATTGAGCCAACGCCATCACCCAAAAGAGTTCTGTGAAGACCTGGGTCTTTAGTAAGGTCAGTACCGATAATAGAAGAAATGTTCTTGTGGTCTGCTAAGTGTTCAGCAAATACAACGAACGCTACGGGAACGTATGCAACTGCAACCGTACCGATAAACGCTAAATCAATTTCACCTACGCCCTTAAATGCTTCGATAAAGGTGAATTCAGGATACCATTTCATATTTAAGAATAGACCGAAATCGATAATAATCAATTCAGGCATACTTGCTAAATGGCCGATAACGGTAAAGATAGTAGCAAGTAAATAACCTGCGAGAATACCGATAATGAAAGGTATAATCTTTAACATTTTCTTACCGTAAACAGAGCAAATGATAACGCCTGCTAAGGTAACGATACCGCAGAGCAAGCAAAGCCAAGGATTAGCCGTTGAAACAGCACTCTTTGACAAGTCTCCGATTGCGTTGCCAGAAAGTGATAAACCGATTATTGCAACGGTCGGCCCGATAACAGATGCGGGCATAACTTTATCAATCCAGTTAACGCCTGCATACTTAACGATAATAGCGATTACCACGTAAACAAGGCCAGCAAGAATTGCACCGATTAATAATCCTAAATAACCAGCAGATGCGCTTACAGCACCAGCGAAAGCAGCGGTCATTGAGCCAAGGAAAGCAAATGACGAGCCAAGGAATACCGGGCTTCTAAATTTGGTGAAAAGTAAGTAGATAAGAGTACCTACGCCTGCACCGAAAAGCGCCGCAGATTGCGACATTTGTGCCTTTACTGCCATTTCTGCCGTATTACCGTTGATAATTACGGGAACTACGATGGTAGCCGCAAGAATTGCGAGTACTTGTTGAAGTGCAAAGATTATGGTTTTCCACAAACCGGGTTTATCTTTAACACCGTAAATGAGATTTACACTTTTGTTCATTTGTGAACCCTCCAAAATATTTTACTATTAAAAAAATGAAGTCAAAAGACTTCATTTCATTTAATGCTTATAAAACTCGATAATACGAGACGGAAAAAATGCAATACAAACAGATTTTAAGTTGCTTACTCTCTCCATTTCTTTTCCCCATCGTAACATCTTAAATAGATTATACCAAATATAAATTTAAAATGCAATTAAAAACGTAATTATATTTGAAAAATAAATAAAGCCGAGCATTCGCTCGGTTTAATGGATTACAAATTGTATTATAAGTTGTAATATTTGTCAAATTCTGCGGGGTGCGGAATTAAAGATAACGCACGAACTTCTTCTCTCTTGTTCTTAATAAAGTTAGCGATAAGTTCTTTTGGGAATACTCCGCCAACGGTCAAATAGTCGTTATCTTTTTCAAGAGCGTCAAGCGCTTGGTCTAAAGATGCGGGCAAGTGTTTTAACTTCGCCTTTTCCGCATCACTTAAGTGATATAAATTCACGTCGTAAGGACCCCAACCGTTTGCGTGCGGGTCAATCTTATTTTTAATACCGTCAAGACCGGCCATCAAAATTGCCGCATAGCAGAAATACGGGTTGCAAGTTGCGTCTGGATTGCGAAGTTCAAAACGGCGCTTATCCGGCGACTTTGCATAAGCGGGAATACGAATTACCGCACTACGGTTAGACGTCGCATAGCCTACCGTTACGGGCGCTTCGTAACCAGGAACTAAACGCTTAAAGGAGTTGGTGCTTGGGTTGGTTATCGCACAAAGTGATGCAATATGTTTTAACAAACCGCCCATAAAGTAGTGTGCAGTTTCACTTAAACGAGCATACCCGTTATCGTCGGAGAACACCGGCTCACCGTCCTTTAATAAAAGCATATGAACGTGCATACCGCTACCTGCTTCGCCGTAAATAGGCTTAGGCATAAACGTTGCCGTCTTGCCGTATTTCATAGCCGTGTTATGAATAATGTACTTAATCATCATAGTAGCATCAGCCATAGTAGACATTTTGCCAAGTTGCGGTTCAATTTCAAACTGACCAGATGCCGCAACTTCGGGGTGGTGATAATTAATTTCTATGCCCGCATCTTTCATGTGCATACACATTTCGCTACGGCACTCGTAAGCGACGTCAAACGGTTTTGCTATATGATAAGCCTTTTGCTTAGGCACGATACAGCCCCTGCCTTCGTTACCGCTATTCCAATAAGATTGTTGTGCATCTAAACTAACGCCTATATTGTTGGGAGCAACTTCCCAGCCAACTTGGTCGAATAAATAAAACTCAAATTCAGGAAGAATAAGCATAGTATCTGCTATTCCTAAATCTTTCATATATTTTTCCGCCGCCAAAACGATATTTCTTGGATATTGCGCAAGCGGAATATTTTCTTCTTTGCCGATAATCATTGCGTTACCCGTCATAGAAAGGGTTGCAATTTCACAGAAAGGGTCAACAACAGCCGTGTCGGGGTCTGGTATAAATACCATATCGCTTTTTTCTACTACTGCGTATCCGTAGTTAGATGCGTCAAATCCGATACCGCTTTTCATTGTATCTTCTGAAAAATTTTCCGCAGGAATAGTAACGTGACGGTATTGACCGTTGATGTCAACCATCTTAAAGTCAACCATCTTTATGTCTTTTTCTTTTATTAGGTTAAGTACGTCTTGAATACTTTTAGCCATAAAAACAAACTCCTTTTTTTAGGTTTATATTAATTATTTTAACATTTTTTCTTCTTATCGTCAATAAGGTAGCAACAAAAGAATAAAATTTGATAATTTTTACAAAAAACGCGCCCTACTTTATAGTAAAGCGCGTAATTTCTCTTTTTTAATCTTTATCTTCTATCAATGATTTAAGTATTTGATAGATTTCTTTATTCTTTATAAGGTCAGTTCTCTTGTAGGTAGCAAAATCTTCAAACTTAGGCGTTGCGCCATAGATATAGAAACCTACTTCCGCAGAAGTGTGATTTCCAGATTCAAAACGATAATATGCGGTTGCCATAGATTCGGTTGTCCAGTCGCTTTTATAACCTTCCGCATAAGAATCTCTAACCGAAAGTCCGCCAGTTTCGTGGTCAGCAGTAACGATAACAGCCGTATCGTTGCGATTTCCTAACCAACTCATAATTGCGTTAACAGTGTTGTTAAGACTTTGAACACATTGTGCAGTCTTTTTCAAGTTGTTTTCGTGGCAATATTTATCAATATCTGCTTGCTCAACAACTAAAACGAAACCGTCGTTATCTTTTTCTAAAACGCTAATAACTTTTTCTACCGCCGTCTTTAATCCGTCCATCCAAGGATAATTCTTTAATGACCAGAATTGTTTTGCACTATCTAAGGTGCTATCTATCGCTTGGAAACTTTCACAATAAGCGTAGCCGTTTTCTTCAATATCGTATTCGTAATCGGCGCATTCATCACTATATTTGCCACAGAAAATATCAACGTTTGAAGACGTGATTTGTGATTCAATAATAGTATCTATATCTTCCCTAGATTGTGCGTGTGCAGAAAAAGATGCGGGGGTCGCCTCGTAAATGTAATCGGTTGTTACTATACCCGTGCTCTTATTTAATGCCTTTGCAACGTCCATAATGGTTTCAAGTTCAGTTTCACCGTCCGTTGCTAAACCGACGTAATCGTTAGTCGTTAACGTTCCGGTTGCAATTGCCGTTCCGCCAGCAGCGGAATCTGTGACACCGCCAGTAGCATTTGAAGTGTTAACTCTTGCGTTGGTCCAATTCAAAAAGGCGTAAACGTCGTTAGCTTTGTCCATTTTACCTGCGTTAATTTGCCCAATTCCCATACCGTCGCCAATAACGAGAATAACGTTCTTAATTCCGCCGTCTGCGGGCGGATTACCACCGGTTGGAGCACAACCGATAAAGCAGGTTGTCAACATAGTTATCGATAGAACGAATACTATCGCTTTGCTGAAAAATCTCTTCATAATCTTCCTCTTTTCTAAAATTTAATGAGTTTATTCTATCATTAAATTGCAAATTAGTCAATAAAATTACAAGAAAAAACTATTAGACTTCTTTTCCATTTTAGTATTTTACAAAACTTTAAAAAACAATGCCGAACAAGATATTACATTGTTCGGCAACTTCTTCTTTTATTAAAGTTTGCAAACGTCTTGTTCGGTAATAAGTTTAAATCCCGCATCAGAAAGCACCGCTTGCGCCAACTCATTGTTTTCCACCCTTAAAACCACGTAAGCGTGTTTTTCCGTTCTTGCCATAAACGCATATAAATATTCAACGTTAATGTCCGCTTTGTCAAGCACTGCAAGCGCAGAAGTAAGTTCGCCCGGCTTATCGCCGATTTTAACGCCTATTACATCTATTGTTTTTATTAAATAGTCGTTTTCTTCAAGAAGTTTAGTCGCTAACTCTTGGTCGTTTACGATAAGGCGTAAAATCCCAAAATCTTTAGTTTCCGCAATAGAAAGCGCCCTAATATTTACGTTGTTTTTTGCAAGAATATCGGTTACAGACACGATAGTTCCCTTGCTGTTTTGAACAAATACTGTTAATTGTTTAATAGCCATTTTATTCTCTCCTATCATTATATCAATTTGCGCTTATCTACAACGCGCACGGCTTTGCCTTCGCTTCTTGCAATAGTTTTAGGTGCAACTAAGTGTACTGATGGGTTAATTCCAAGCATTGTTTTCATTGCGTTTGCAAGTGATTTTTCCATTGCAAGAACTTCGCCAACCTTATCGGTGAATTGTTCGGGCGTTAATTCAACTTTTACGTCGAAAGTATCGTTGTTGTTCACTCTATCAACAACAATTTGATAGTTTGGTTGATACCCTTCGTTGAGTAAAACAGTTTCAATTTGGCTTGGGAATACGTTTACACCACGAATTATAAGCATATCGTCCGTTCTTCCCATCGGCTTAGCCATTTTAATAAGCGTACGCCCGCACGAACATTTCTTGCGAGAAAGCACGCAAATATCACGCGTACGATAACGCAAAAGCGGAAACGCTTCTTTGTCCAAAGAAGTGAAAACAAGTTCACCCTTAGAGCCTTCGGGGAGAACTTCACCCGTGTCGGGGTCGATAATTTCCGCATAGAAGTGGTCTTCGTTTACGTGCATGCCCGTTTGTTCGCTACACTCGAACGCCACCCCAGGTCCAGAAGTCTCAGTAAGCCCATATATATCGTACGCTTTAATGCCAAGCGTTTTTTCTATGTTTTCACGCATTTCTTCCGTCCAAGGTTCTGCGCCGAAAATACCTGCTTTTAGCGGAATATCTTCAGGTTTATAGCCTTGTTCTTTTAAGGTTTCGCCTATGTACGCAGCGTAAGACGGAGTGCAACAAATAATGGTTGCGTTTAAGTCCATCATAAATTGAATTTGACGTTCGGTATTTCCCGACGACATAGGCAAAGTTAAACAACCGACCTTGTGAGAGCCACCGTTTAACCCCGAACCGCCTGTGAAAAGCCCGTAACCGTATGCAACTTGGCAAACGTCTTTTTTACTTCCGCCAGCGGCAACTATTGCACGTGCGCAACAATCTTCCCAAAGGTCAATATCGTGTTGAGTATAAAAAGCAACCACACGACGACCAGTAGTTCCAGAAGTAGAGTGAATACGAACACACTCATCTAATGGCTTTGCTAAAAGTCCGTAAGGATATGCATCTCGCAAGTCCGCTTTGCTAATGAAAGGTAATTTATGTAAATCCTCAATTCCCTTAATATCGTCTGGTTTAACACCCTTTTCGTCCATAAGTTTGCGATAATATTCAACGTTTTCGTAAACGTGTTTAACTTGCTTGACAAGTTTTTCAGACTGAAGTTTTTTAATATCTTCAACAGGCATTGTTTCAATGTCTTTTTGATAATAATTTTGCGCCATTATTATATCTCCTTGTTTATATACGAATTAAGTTTATGCTTAAAACTGACAAAATTAAAATAAAAAATCCTCTGTATTCTTTGATTGAATACAGAGGACGAGTTAACTTTACTCGTGGTACCACCCCAGTTCGCCAATATCTCACGATACAGACCTTATTAGGTACTATCATACCCTTGTTCTATGACGGGAACCCCCGTTGCCACCTACTAAAGATTACTCTCATTCAGCGCACTGCTAACAAAATGAATTCAGAAGGACGCCCCTTTTGTCTCGCACCAACCGACAACTCTCTCCAAGTTCTTTCCAGCCTACTAGTTTTTGCTCTCCGCATTTGTTTTTTTACATTTTACCACTTAAAAATCTAAATGTCAATAATTTTAGAAAAATTTTAAATTTTTAGTTTTAGCAACTATAAAAAATTTGCAAACAACCGCAAAATGCTTGACAAAGATTTTTTGAAATGTTAAACTTTGTTTGATTTAATAATTAAAGGCTATGACGAAGACGGACTCTATAACGTGTTTTTCTTAGAGAGTCGGGGGCGGTGTAATCCCGATAAAAACTAATAGAAATCTTATCACTTCCGAGCCGAAAACCCGAAAAGTTTAATGAGTAGGCGTTTTCCGTGTTTGCTACGTCAGTGCATAGGAGTTAATAGACTCTAAAAGTGGTAGTTATTTAACTGCAATTTGAGTGGTACCGCGAGTATTTTATACCCGTCTCAAAGCAAAACGCTTTGCGACGGGTTTTTTGTTTTATTAAGGTAAAAAAATATATAAATTTTTCAAGGAGGTTTTAAGCCATGAACACAAACAACACTTTAAATCAGTTATCAGAAGTCGCGACTAGAATTAAGGAGTTGCGCGAAATTATTGGTTTCTCCGTAAAAGAAATGACTGAAAAAACTAACGTAGACGAAAACACTTACCTTTCATACGAAAGTGGAAAGGTAGATATTCCCTTTTCGTTTATTCATAAATGCGCGCTAATTTTCGGCGTAGATATGGCGGACTTGTTGCAAGGTAGTTCGGCTAAACTTTCGACTTACACCGTAACGAGAAAAGGTCAAGGTCAAGAGACCGCAAAAGAAAACGGTATTGACATTGCTAACCTTGCACCCAAATTTAAAGATAAACTTGCAGAGCCGTATTACGTTACTTACGAATACTCTGCGTCTCAACAAAATAAACCTATTCATCTTGCTACCCACAGCGGTCAAGAATTCGACCTTGTTTTGAACGGAAAACTTAAAGTTCAAGTAGGCGACCACGTGGAATTTTTAGAAGAAGGCGATAGTATTTACTATAATTCTTCTATCCCCCACGGCATGATTGCTGTGGACGGAAAAAGTTGTACTTTCGTTGCAGTAGTTATGTCGGGCGACAATTCAACCGAAACGGTTGTTAGAAAGAGTGTTATGAACGCTAAAGCAAGCGAAAATCTCGTTTGCGAAAAATTTGTTGAAACGGTTGAAGACGGAGAAGGTAGATTACAATCGATAAACTTTAAAAATACCGATACCTTTAACTTCGGTTTCGATATCGTGGACGAAATTGCATATCGTTACCCCGAAAAACTTGCAATGCTCCACCTAGACAAAAACAAATTTGAACGCAAGTTTACCTTTAAGGACATCAAGCGTGCATCTAACCAAGTAGCAAACTACTTTACTTCGCTCGGCATCAAGCGTGGCGATAAGGTTATGCTCGTTCTAAAACGCCATTATCAATTCTGGTTCTGTATGGTTGCGCTCCATAAACTTGGTGCAGTGGCAATCCCTGCAACAAACCAACTTAAAGAACACGACTTTGAATATAGATATAATTCCGCTGGCGTTAAAGCAATCGTATGTACTGCCGACGGCGATACCTATCAATATGCTGAAAGCGCTGCTAAAAAATGCCCGCAAGTTGAAAAACTCGTTATGGTCGGCGGGGCTAAAGACGGCTGGCACGACTTTGATAAGGAATATTCGCTTTTCTCTGGTAAATTCGAGCGTCCTTTGGATTGTTCTCAAGGGGACGAAACTGCATTGATGTTCTTTACTTCTGGAACAACCGGCAACCCCAAAATGGCGGCTCATAAACATACTTATGCATTAGGACATTTCGTTACGGCTAAATACTGGCATTGTTGCGAGCGTGACGGATTACATCTTACTATATCCGATACCGGCTGGGGTAAATCGCTTTGGGGTAAATTATACGGACAATGGCTTTGCGAAGGCGCGGTTTTCGTTTACGATTTTGATAGATTTGACGAAAACGACCTTCTTCCTATGTTTGCAAAATACAACATCACCACTTTTTGCGCTCCCCCCACCATGCTCCGTATGTTAATCCGTGGCGACCTTTCTAAATACGACCTATCTTCAATCCACCACATGACAACGGCTGGCGAAGCGCTTAACCCCGAAGTATTTAACAAATTCAAAGAGGCAACCGGTTTAGAAATAATGGAAGGCTTTGGTCAAACAGAAACTACCCTTGCTATTGCAAACCTTAACGGAACTACGCCGAAAATCGGGGCTATGGGTAAAGCCAACCCGCAATACGACGTGGACGTTGTAGATAGTGACGGCAATTCTCTCCCTGCGGGCGAAGTTGGCGAAATAGTAATTCATACCGAAAAAAATACACCTTGCGGATTATTCAAAGAATATTACCGTGACAACGAAAAAACACAAGATGCATGGCACGACGGTTTGTATCACACAGGCGATACCGCTTGGCGTGATGAAGACGGATATTTTTGGTACGTTGGCCGTGTGGACGACGTTATTAAGTCTAGCGGTTATAGAATAGGACCGTTTGAAATTGAAAGCGTAATAATGGAATTGCCTTACGTTTTAGAGTGTGGTGTTTCTGCCGTTCCAGACGAAGTTCGTGGACAAGTGGTTAAAGCAAGTATCGTTTTGACAAAGGGTACTGAGGGAACGGAAGAATTAAAGAAAGAAATTCAAAAATACGTTAAGGACCACACCGCTCCATACAAATATCCAAGAGTTGTTGTGTTCCGTGACGAACTTCCCAAAACCATAAGTGGTAAAATCCAAAGAAACAAATTATAATAAAACAATAAAAATTACAGCCCGCCATATTTTGAAAAAACAAAATATGGCGGGCTTTTTTACATTTTATAATTATAAAACTTGCGTTTTTATGCTTTTATATTGAGCATTGCTCACTTTGTATTTCCCTCTTGACCTTTTTATACACGCTTGGAATTATGCAAGTAAATACAGCTAAATTTATCAACCAAGTAATAGAATAAGAAAGGAATATAGCAGGGAAAGAACGCCAAACCGACATCAGTATTTCTAAACAAGCCGTTCTAAGCACGAACGAACTAATGATATTTATTACTAAAGAAATAACAGGTCTCCCCATTCCCCTTAACGAATACGCCAACACTTCTCCTACATAAAAAATGACGTAAGACGGCGCTATAACCCATATTCTCATTACAGCAAACTCAATAACTTCTTTCTCGTGAGCAATAAGTCCGCAAAAGAAATGAGAAAAAACAACTAACGTTAATGCCAATCCAGAGCAAATCATTGCGGTTAAGCACACCCCATAGATTATAGATTTTTTAACTCTTTCCGCATCTTTTGCTCCTACGTTCTGGCTTACGAACGCCATTGACGACATAGCAATAGCCAATCCTACTTGGCTTATAATGCTATCAAATTGTGTTGCTGCGGTATTTCCACTCGTTCCCGGCACTCCAAACGAATTTATAGCAGATTGAATAAAAACGTTAGAAATACTTAAAATTATACTCTGCAACCCCGTAGGAACACCTATTTGAGTAATTTCCTTTAACTGCTTTTTATAAATTTTTAAGTACTTAACTTCAAGCACGCCGTACCCGTTGCCCTTAATCATTACCATCAAACATAAAATTGCGGAAACGGCTTGAGAAATTATGGTTGCAAGCGCAACGCCCTCTACCGTCATTTTAAATACGGCGACAAAAAACACGTTAAGCAAAACGTTTAGCACACCGCCTATCGTTAAGAATATAAGCGGTCTTTTAGTATCACCAACCGCACGCAATATTGATGCGCAAAAGTTGTAAAGCAAGGTAACCGGCATCCCCAAAAAATAAATTCTGCAATAGGTTGTTGCCATAGGTATAAGTTCTGGGGTACAATCTACCAATCTTAAAAATGTCGGCACTAACGGAACGCCTATTAATATTAAAATTACGCCTAAAATGGGAGAAAGCAAAATAGACGTGCCAACCGTTCTTCTTGCGCTTTCTTTGTCCTTTGCCCCAACGTACTTTGCTAAAACTGCGTTTGCGCCCGTCGAAAAGCTGACGAAAAGAGTAACCACTAAAGCCGTAAAAGCAGCATTAGCGCCAACTGCTCCAACCGCCTCATCTCCACAAAATATACCCAGCACGGCAATATCCATAGTGTTAAACAAAGTTTGCAAGATGTTTGTAATCATAAACGGAATGGCATAAATTATCAACTTTTTAAAAATTGAGCCTGTTGTTAAATCCATTTCCACTTTGTTTATAGACGCAGTCATTTTATACTCCCTAATCAATATCGGCAGTTAGTTCTATGTTTTATTTAACCACACAATTTTATGGTTGTGATATTCAAAACAATTATTGTTTATAATTGTCTAACGACCAAGCATTGTCTTGGTCTGACACAGGGCTGATATGCTCAAAATCCTTATCTTTTAGCCCAAAAAATCTCAAGAAATTATCACAATAAATCTTTTGCTTAATACACTCGGGAACGCCTAGTTTTTCGTAAATTGAGTTATCAAGAGTTATCCACTTTTGAGCCCAAACCGAGTTATAAGTATCCGCTCTATTATCCGTGCCAAACATAATATTATTAGGCACGTCGTAACCAACGTTAAATAGTTTAAACAAAAGTTCTTCCCTGTATATAACGGGAGTTCCTGGGGTAATATCAAAAAACATTTCGGTATTTGCGCCCGTCGTCGTTGCGTTTAAGAACTTGCCGTAAAGCGCAATACACTCGTCAATCCACGGCCAAGAACAATGTCCTAAAGAAAAAGTTAAATTATCAATCTCTATCAACTTTTCAAAGTTTGCGGGCCGATTATATCTTGAAGTTTCTCCTCCGTTCCATAAAATTCCAGAGTGAAAAATTACCGGTTTATTATGCTTTGCAATTTCCTCTAAAAGCTTAATAGATTTTCTTTCATAAGCATAAAAATTGTTGCAAATAATCTTAAACGCTTTAATCCCCATATCTACGGCTATACGCACATTTCTAATAGCGTCTTTTTCGTACGGGTGAATCCACAAAACGGGGAAAATTCTATCTTCGTGGTCTTTACTCCAATCAAAAACTTCTTCTATGCGGTTTTTAAAATCCGTACCGGTCTTTCCAATTTCAATGGGCCTATTTGAGAATACTGCTCCACCAAACACCCCGGCGTTATCCATCTTTTCCAAAAGCAAATCTGGCGTAACGTCCGTTGCTTTTGCGTGAATATGCATGTCGTATATCTTCATTGTTAAACTCCTTAAGTATTTATGCAAACCATATGGTAACTCTTTTTTTCATTTAAATCAAGTGTTTAACTATAGTTTTGTTTTACTTTTCAAACTCATTAGTTCTAAACATCCATTTACCGTCAGTAAAATCGGGGAAATATACAGGTTGCCCTGTTGCTAACGATTCTTCTGATAATACTGATATTGCCATCCAAGTTGCCATATCGTAAACGTCTATCGGCATTTCCTTGCCGTCCCTTACCGCCTTTACAAATGCACGCAAAGTCAACACGTCTATTCCACCGTGTCCACCCTTGCTCGGGTCATATCCTTGCCATACGGGATGTTCATACTTTTCATAATATTCGTTTATATTATTATAATTTTCGTGCCAGAAAGATTCTTCCTTTCTATTCACGTCGTCAAAATATACTGCTTGTAAATCTTCGCTTACCAACCCTTTCGTGCCTTGTGCTAAAAATCCACGTGCGTAAAATCTTGGCAACGTTGTGTCTAAATGTATAGTAACCGTTTCGCCATTTTGACATTTTATTAAAGTTGATATTACGTCGCCTTGATTAAACTCCACTCCTTTTAGACTTTCGATATTTCTGCTATTAACGTACTCTTGAATACCCCTTGACTTTGATGCGATTGAATATAGCGATAAAAATCTATTCCCGCAGTTTATATCTATTAGTTTTGCGATAGGTCCTATTTCGTGTGTTGGGTAGTTCTCTGTATTTCTATGTTTATACTGTCTTAAACGGTAATGTCTATTCTTTTCACCGTTTGCTACTTCTTCTCTAAGGTCGTGGCGATATGCTCCTTCTAAATTAACTATTTCACCAAGCAATCCTAATCTCTTTAAGTTAAGCGTTAATAATTTTATCCTTGAATAGCAAGCGTTTTCCAAGAGCATAACTGGGGTTTTTGTTTGCTCGTATTTCCTAACGAGTTCCCATAAACTATGTATGCTATATGCTCCGCCTACTTCACACCCAACGGCAATGCCTTTATCCATTGCGTACATTGTTATTTCTAAATGAGCGTGCCAAGCAGTTGCTACTATAATAAAGTCTAGTTGCTCTTTGCTTATGCACTCTTTATAGCAAGTGTATACCGTAGGACGAAATCCTGCGTTTTTTTCTAACTTTTCAGCCGTTTTTTCCGCTTTGTCTTTATATTCATCACACACAGCGACACAACACACCGACTCTACTTCCGCCATTGAATCTAACAACCAATTTCCTCTTCCGCCTGTCCCTATTAGTGCGTAATTTAATGTTTTCATCTACAATCTCCTTTATAAATAAAAAATATTATAGCCAATCAGGTGGATAATTTTCGTAATCATCACCAGATTCCGACAAAACGTTTTTATCGCTTAAAGCCATAAAAATAATTAATGGTTTTTCGTACTTCATATATGCTCCAAAAAACTTATAATATTAAAAGATGTAAATTATTGCTTTAAAAAAACAATAATTTACCTCTCTCTTACGTCTGAAATTAAATTAATTTTTTAATGTAATTTACAGCAAGAACAATATCGCTTTCAGGGTCATCACCCGTTTCACGTTCTACTGTTAAAAATCCGTCGTATCCAATATCATTCAACGCCTTAATATAATTAATCCAGTCAACGTCTCCTTCGCCTATGGGAAGTTCCTTAAAACCTTCACAAGCGTTTAAAGCGTCCACACCACCAACGGCAAAAGCATGATAAACGTCAGTCGGATCTTGATTTTTGTCTAACATTTTACCGTCTTTAAGATGTGTGTGTACGATATAATCTTTTAATAGATAAACGGCTTCAACCGCATCTTGCCCAGTAACCATAGTAAAGTTTGCAGGGTCTAAATTTACACCTACGCCACCTTTAGTGTCTTTAAGAAATGCCAAAAGGGTCTTTGCTTTTTCAGGGCCGGTTTCAATTGCCAAAGTCACGCCCTTTTCCTTTGCGTAAATACCACATTCGGTTAAAGCAGAAAGCATAACGTTATATCTTGGATTTGACTTATCATCAGGAATAACGCCTATGTGAGTAGTAACAACGGACGTGCCAAACTCAACTGCAAGGTCAATAATGCGCTTGGTTTTTTCTATACGTTCAGCATTGTCTTCTTCTATTTCAAAGCCATAGCCACCCATATCACCACATAAAGCACTAACAACCAAATTTTCTTGCTTTAATAATTCTTTGTACTTTGCCTTGTCTTCACAAGATAAGGTTTCCGCACTAAACTCACCAGTCGTTGCATAAATTTGAACGCCGTTAAGCCCAAGTTTCGAGGCAATCTTTATACCTTCAAAATGTGATTTCTTAAAACAATCGGTTATAACTCCGAGTTTCATAACATATTCTCCCTACCAAGTTTATATAAATCCATTATAATTTTATGAGTTTTAAGCGCTTCTTCACCGCTAATATCAAGCGGTTCAATCTTTTGTAAAGCGTTATAGAACTGTCTTAATTGACGAACGTGTTGGAACCCCCAGTAGTCTTTACCACCTTCATATTCGGTAGTATTAGTATCTTGATGGGCTTCTTCTTTCGTTCCATCGTTGTATTCAATTATAGCGTCGTCATAACCAAAGGTAACCTTACCGTTTTCACAATACAACTTGATTTCAATAGGTTCATCAAAGCCGTAATTGTTAGTGAAATAGAAACAATATTTAGTTCCAGATTCATAAACGATTAAACCTTCGGTAACGTCTTCAACGGAAACTGCAGAGTGTCCACGGTTTGCCATAAAGCAAGACATAGATTTAATATCGCTATTAACTATCCAGTTAACTAAGTCTAAAGAGTGTATTGCTTGGTCAATTAGAACTCCGCCACCTTCTTTATCCCAAGTACCTTTCCAGTCGCTATCCGAATAATAGTCGTCAGGTCTTGCCCAAGTAAGTATAGAACGAACGGAGATAATCTTTCCTAATTTTCCGCTTTCAACGACCTTTTTAACGAGTTTTGCAGAGTTATTGTAACGGCATTGTGAAATTACACCGAATAAAACACCTTTTTCTTTTGCAAGAGCAACGGCTTTTTCCGCACTCTCGTAATCAATATCCATCGGTTTTTCGGTAATAACGTTAACACCGCAATTAAAAGCATAACAAGCGACTTTACTATGTAAATAATGCGGTAAGCATATATGAATTGCATCAAGTTGCTCTTTAGCAAACATTTCTTCATAATCATAGTATGCTTTAACGCCGTATTTTTCAGCAACAGCATCCGCCCTATCCTTTTTAATATCACAGCACGCAACCAACTCAACGTCGTCAAACTGTGCAAGTGATACGAGATGCATTACGGAAATTCTACCACAACCTATTATAGCGACCTTTAGTTTATTCATAACTTAATCCAAGCCCCGCAATTATCCATTCCTTTAATAACGCCTTCACGCACTTTCATAACTTCAAGCGTTTGGTTCACGTCAAAAGACGTTACGCCCGTATTATAGAAGCGCAAAATATCTTCTAATAACCCTTTAAAGAAGTCAGATTCTGCTTTTGCATATCCCGCTTCGCCATCTTCACTTTGAGTTATCACGGCAAAAGGATTGCTAGGTGAGAATACAATTGACGCTTGTTTATCGTCACTAAATTTAACGTTAGAAATATATTGACTTTCACCAACTTTTTCAACCTTAATTTCAAGCGCTTTAGCGTCTAACAACTTAACAGCCATTTCGATTTGGTGAATAACGTATTCAGGCATGTTTCCACCACCACCGGTAGTAATAACTGATTTAACGTTCTTGAAATTATTAAGTTCAGTTGTATAGCGCAATGCAGATGAACTAAAAAATTTAGTGCCGTATTTTTCAGCAATATCAAATATTGCTTTTGCAGTTTTATAATCAGGTGCAAAAGTTTTGTCAATATAGGTGTTTTTCTTATATTTTAATGCTTTTTCAGCGTATCCTAAATGTTTTTCAGGGTCAGATGGAGAAAGAATTAAAATATAATCAGCCTTTTCACAAAGTTCTTCTATGGTATCGCACTTGGTTACGCCATACTTTTCGCACCATTGGTCGGTAGTAACGTCGTCAAGCGGAGATTTATCCATTTCCGCCCAAGCATACTTAACAACAAAATCGTCACCAAGTTTTTCGTTTACTTCCTTAAACCAGCCAACGTAATTGTTAGCGTGCCATTCACTAATATAATAATCGATAAAGCCTATGGTTTTCATTAGAATTTTACCTCGCTTTTCTTTTCAGAAGATTCATAAAGCGCATCTAAAAGTTTTGCACTTTCTAATACGTATTCAATATTGTTCTTATCTTTAATCCCCGTTTCAATTGAGTTGATAAATGCAATATCTTCACAAGTGTACATATCGGGAATATCGTATTCAGGTTTAATTTCTTCTAAAGTTTCAGCACTCCAGAAAGTAAACTTTCCACGATAATCTAATCTAGCACCACCCTTGTCGCCAAGGAAGTCTACAAACATTTCTTCTTTATTAACGTTTTGCGCCCAAGCACCATTAAAAGAAATGTTTGCTTTATCAGTACGAACGTAACCACTAATAAAGTCGTCAACGTCGTTAGTACCGTTAATAACGTCAGAAGTGTTTTCAGCCCACATGCCGTTATGCTTATAACTCGGCATATCTTTTGCGGTTTCACAATAAGCATCACAAGTAACGTTCTTTAATTTTGCGCCACCTAAAATATATAAAATTAAATCAAGGAAGTGTACGCCCCAGTCAATTAAAACCCCACCGCCAGAGTGTGATTTTGTTGTAAACGGACCACCAAGTCCAGGAATAGAACGGAATGAACGGAAAGAACAATATACGTGATAAATATTGCCAAACTTACCTTGTTCCGCCCATTCACGGAGCATTTCAACTGATTTGTGATAACGGTTACATACACCGATATTCAACATTTTATTTTGTTTAACAGCCT
>JAGCIP010000085.1 GCA_017648525.1 Clostridia bacterium | reverse complement strand
GTGCCATTTCGTGAACGGTATCGTGTATAGCGTCTAAATTGAGTTCTTTTGCCTTTTTAGCAAGTTCAAATTTACCCATGGTTGCTCCGTTTTCTGCTTCAATACGCATTTCAAGGTTCTTCTTTGTTGAATCGGTTACTACTTCGCCTAAAAGTTCAGCAAATTTTGCAGCGTGTTCTGCTTCTTCATAAGCAGCCTTTTCCCAGTAAAGACCGATTTCGGGATAACCTTCCCTATGTGCTACTCTAGCCATTGCTAGATACATACCTACTTCAGTACATTCACCAGCAAAATTCATGCGAAGTCCTTCTATAATTTCAGGGTCAACGCCTTTAGCAACGCCAACAACGTGTTCTGCCGCCCAAGTTAAACCTTCTGCTTTTTGCTCTGCAAATTTAGATGCAGGCGCTCCGCAGGTGGGGCATTTTGCAGGCGCTGAATCGCCTTCATGTACGTAACCGCAAATAGTGCAAACAAATTTTTTCATATTTTTTCTCCTTTTGACTTTTATGTCTATATATTTTTTTATTTTATTCTATTGTTTCGTTGGCGCATAAATTACACAATCCGTAATATATGCACTTTTCACCCGTTATCGATAATCCTAATTCTTCTATTTCAGCGGGAGTTTTTGCAGGCTTAAACAAATCTATTATATTTCCACACTTGCTACATATAAAATGACTGTGCCTTGACGTATCCCCGTCATAATGAATTTTCTTATCTTCAGTTTCTAAAGTAATTATCTCTTTTTCATCCGCAAGAAGTTTTAAGTTGCGATACACAGTTCCAAGACTTATGTTCGGCTCCATCTCTCTTGCGCTACCGTAAATCATATCAGCGGTTGGATGGTCGCATCTATTTTTGATTATATCGGTTATAAGTTCTCTTTGCCTTGAATATCTCATCTCTTACCTCCTTGCAAATCGTTATCAGTAATGATTACTATTATTATAATAATTTTTAATCAACTTGTCAACTATTTTTTTAATATTTTTCAAAAAATTTAAAAAAAATTTTACGGCGGGAAAATTCCCGCCGTTTTTCTATACATTATATACTTATTTATAAAGTTTCAAGTTCGTCAAGCCAAAGTTTTGAAACGGCGTAGGACGGCATTTTATAGCCCGTTCTTGGAGATAGCGAAATTTCTGTTACCTTAACCCCGTCTGGCATACAAGAACGCTTAAATTGTTGATTAAAAAATCTTCTAACGAAAATTTTGAGCCACTTTAATATAGTTTCTTTGTCAAAATCGCCTTTAAAGGTGTTGACTGCCGTGTAAAAAATCTTTTTCGGCGAGAAACCTTTAACTATCATTGAATACAAGAAATAATCGTGTAAAATATACGGACCAACTATGTCTTCTGTTACTTGTTTAATAGTCTTATCGCCCGACGGAATAAGTTCTGGGCTAACGGGCGTGTCAACAATATCTAAAAGCACCGCCTTTAACTTGCCTTTTGCGGTGTTTGCTGAGTAAGTCACTAAGTGGCGCACCAAAGTTTTAGGAACAGAGCCGTTTACCGCATACATGCTCATATGGTCGCCGTTATATGTTGCAAAGCCTAACGCAAGTTCCGAAAGGTCACCCGTGCCAATAACCAAGCCGTTTTCCATATTTGCAACGTCCATTAAAACCTGAGTTCTTTCTCTCGCTTGGGCGTTTTCATAAGCAGCGTCGTGCAAGGTTTCGGGGTGTTTTATATCTTTTAAGTGGCGTTTAACCGATTTTGTTATATCAACTTTTTTTAGAGTTGTACCATATGCTTTTGCTAATTTTATGCTATTTTCTAGCGTTCTTGAACTAGTGCCGAAACAAGGCATTGTTATTGTGATTATATCTTTTAGAGAGCGATTTAGCAATTTCATTGCTCTTACGGCAACAATTAACGCAAGGGTTGAATCAAGCCCGCCAGACAACCCTAAAATCAAGGTTTTTGCGTTAGTGTGAGTTATTCTTTTTATTAAACCACTCGCCTGCGCTGTGATTAAAAAGTCTTCTTCTCCGTCTTTGATAAAAGGCAACTTATCATAAGCCCTATCACTAACCAAATTTTTAGCATCAAGGGAAAAGTTTACCGTTAAATATTCCTTTTGTTCTATGCCGAAGTTTTGATTGAAAACTTTGTTCCTATTATAATCTATAGCGTCTAAATCTACGTCCGCAAAAATCAACCCACTATTAAACGGTTGACTTTCTGCTAAAATTTCACCATTTTCACAAATCATACTATGTCCTGAAAAAACACAGTCGGTTGTAGATTCCCCTTTTCCTGCATTAGAATAAATATATGCAGAAACTATTTTTTCAGAATGAGTTTTCACAAGGCTTTCTCTAGTTTTTACCCTACCTGAAAATTCCGGACTTGCCGAGTGATTTATTATAATTCTCGCACCGCTTACTGCATGATAAAGTGATGGTGGAACTGCAGTCCACAAATCTTCACATATTTCTACGGCAACTTTTAATGCTTGATTTTTTCTATCTGTAAAAATTATATTTCTACCAAACGGAACTTTCATCTCTTTGTCGTCACTTATATTAAAAGTAATATTTGACAACTTATCGCTTGCAGGGACAAAATATCTTTTTTCGTTATACGCACCGTAGTCGGGCAAATAACTCTTTGGCACAACCCCGATAATCTCGCCGTTAAAAACTGCAACCGAGCAATTATATATTAGCCCGTCCTTTTGAATTGGCGCACCTATAAAAATTAAAATATTTTTGTCATTAGTGTAAGTAGCAAGGTTTATTAAAGCATTTTCAACAGCATTAAGCAAAGTCTTTTGATAAAATAAATCCCCCGCCGTATAACCCGTTAAACAAAGTTCCGGAAATGCTAAAAGTTGCACTCCTTTTTTTAAGCCTAAATCTATACCGTTTTTTAATTCCGTTAAATTATATTCTACGTCACCCACCTTAATTTCCGGCGTATAAGTAGCAACTCTAACGTATCCTAAATTCATAAAAACTCCTTTTGTACAATTTCTTAAGTTTAATAATTACATTTTACACCGTTTTTGATATTTTTGCAATTATTTAAGCAGACAAAAAACGGTGTTTTTATTGTTTTTTACAAAAACACCGTTTTTTAATATTTTTAATTTATTAATTTTTGCAAGTTTTCTCAGTTTTGCGCTTTTTTATTAAAAGGTAAATCAAACAAACCACAACCATTAAAGCGCAGATACTAAAGAGTAAATAGAACACCGCATTCCAACCGCCAACCACGTCTCTTACAGCACCCAAACCAAAAGTGGTAATTGCGCTACCAACGTAACAAAAACCGTCTATAAGCCCAGCAACCATACCAGCATTAACGCTTTTTGAATACGTGAGCGGGAAAATACTCGTTAAAATATTATTCACGGCAGACATAAAGGTTGCAACTAATGAAAAACACGCAAGGGTTACTATCCACAACGGCAAATCAAGGAATAATAAAACCAACGCAATCATTACGGTAGATAACAAATAGAACACTCCGCAAGAAACTATGTAATTGCCCGTTCGTTTTTGCACGGTAAGCGCCGTAAAAGAACCAAATACGGCAAACAACGGCAAGAACAAGGTGCAAAAAGTTGACACCGCCGAACCTAAATCATATTTTTCAATAAGAATTTTCGGCATCCAAGTAGTTACTCCGTCTTTAACGAAGTTGTTAACTATTGCAAATACGGCAAGTAACGAAAAAATCGCAATAAACCCTTTAGGCAAGCCTGACTTTTTCTTTTCATTAGCGCCCGTGTCTTGGTTGACACACTCGTCAGACAACTCTTTTTCTTCTGCGCATTTTCTTTTAAGCGTATCAAGAACGACAAGCCATATAAACGCAACCAAAAGCATTGCAGAGCCACCGACAAAGAAAGATATCTTAAACGAAAGAGATAATGCTGAAAGCAAGGCGCTTATTCCGTAAGTTGCAAAAGTTCCCATTGAAACAGGCACACTCATTATAAATACTG
>JAGCIP010000084.1 GCA_017648525.1 Clostridia bacterium | reverse complement strand
TTCTAGTAACGGGTTGTTTATAAGCAATAATAGCGGCAACTTCTAGCATGCTTTTTGATAATTCTTTTTCTTTTATCGGGTTTAAGACAGAAGAAACTTCATCTGCATATGCAGGATTTGAACAAAATTGCAATTTTTTATTAAAAGTTAATAATTGAATTCCGCTTTCACCGTTATATTTATCTTGCAAACTTTTAACACAAGACATTATTTCTTTATCGGTAACTTCTAACTTTTCCGCTATATCCGAAATAGCAACTTGCGTGCCGGAAACAAATAATATTGACTCAATTATATTCGTCAATTTCTCCAAGTTCTTCATTTCTATCCTCCCTTAAAGTTATAGTAATGTCGTCAAAAACGCCGTTTTGCTCGACCTTAATATATTGCAATTTTAATAATTCAAGCATTGCTTGAAAGGTTGTTATCAACTCATTTTTAGTATAATAACTTGAAAACATTTCAAAAAAACTTGCTTCCTTTCTATCAAGTAGAATTGTTCTTATATGCTCAACCTTGTCTCTAACAGTAAATACTTCTTTAGGTATTTCTTTAAGCACGTTTTCTTGTCTTTTTTTATCGTCAACACGCATAAGCAACTTTGAAAAAGCAGAAATTAACCCGTCTAAATTAAAGTCGCTATATACAACTTTTACGTCCCCAACTGACTTGTCTGGTTCCTTATAGAAACGTAAAACGTTTTCTTGTTCTTTAAGTTTTTCGCTAGCTTCCTTAAAGAGTTTGTATTCTTCAAGTTGACGAATAAGTGCTTGTTCTGGGTCTTCTAAATCGTCAAGGTATTCGTCAATTTTAGGTAATATTGATTTTGACTTTATTTCAAGTAAGGTTGCCGCCATATTTAGATATTCGCTTGCTTTGTCAACGTCAAGAATATTAACGCTATTTATGTATTCTAAAAACTGCTCCGTTACTTGCGAAACAAACACGTCCTTAATTTCTATTTTTGCTTCCTTAATCAAATGTAGCAACAAATCTAAAGGACCTTCAAAATTATCTAATTTTGTTGAATAATCTACGACAGATTCAAATTCAGCCATTAAAAAAACAACCCCCAGAATAACGTTATAGGCATACTAACGTAGCCAACAACTTTGGATAATAAATAACCAAGAATATTTATTTGCCATACGCCCGTGATATCGGAAAAAATACTCAACAAGAATAAAAAGTATAATAAATAAATGCCTTGATACCTTAAAAATTTATAAATTTTACTTCTTCTTTTTGAAAATACGTCTACAACTCTAAATCCATCTAACGGATATATAGGAATTAGATTAAACACACTAAACGCCAGCGAAAAATTGAAAACATATCTTAGTGATAGTTGCAACACGTCGTCAAAATACCCAAAATTAGGCACAAAAAACGTCAAAATTAAAAGTGGATATATTATAAACGCCGTGAGATAATTAGCGGTAACGCCTGCTATAGAAACAAAAAAACAACCCTTTTTATAATTTCTAAAGTTGTTTGGGTTGACGGGTACGGGTTTAGCCCAACCAAAGCCCGCAAAAGCAAAACAAGCAAGCCCCAAAAGGTCAAAATGCGCTAGCGGGTTTATAGTATATCTATTATAAAGTTTGGGTGTCGGGTCACCACTTTTTACAGCGACAAAAGCATGAGCAAACTCATGCAAAGGCAAAACAAGCATAAGTGCTAATATCTTTGATATTAATTCTATTATATTTTGAACGTTCAACACTTTGCTATTTACCGCCTATCTAGTACAAAAAATTGTTTTTACCGTAACATTATATATCAAACTACAAAAAAATGCAAGAAAAAACGCTTAACTTGGTTAAGCGTTTTCATAAATTAGATATCGTTTCTTATAATGTCTTCATAAGTTTGTGGCTTTACTGCATAACGAGATTTTCCATCTTTAACCATAACTACAGGCGGAATTAAATTCCTATTATAGTTGCTAGACATTGAATAGTTGTACGCCCCCGTTGATAATACGGCAATTAAATCGCCCTCATTCATATTCGGCAAATAAACGTCTTCAGCTATAATATCGCCACTTTCGCAACATTTACCTGCTATTGTATATTTAAGCGCAGGAGTTTCCTTTGCCCTTTCAGCGGGAATAACCGTGTATTTTGCTTGATAAAGTGCAAATCTTGGGTTGTCAAACATACCGCCATCTATAGCAATATAATTTTTTACGTCACGTATTGTTTTTATGCGCCCAACCGTGTATAACGTTACACCAGCCTCTCCAACTATTGAACGACCAGGCTCTAAAATCAAGAAAGGTTTTATGAGCCCTTTCTCAACAACTGCTTTTTTCAATTCCTTTGCAATAATTTTAATATATTCAGCGTAATCGTTTAATTTCTTTTTTGCATCTCCGTCAGCATACCAAATCCCAAAGCCACCGCCTAAATTTAGTACGGGAAATTCAATGCCGTGTCTATCTTTAAGCATTTTATAAAAATCGGTCATTTTATTTACGGCAAGAACAAATGATTTTTGCTCAAATATTTGCGAGCCTATATGACAATGAAGACCTTGTAAATCAAGGTTAGACTTGCTCTTTACGTGCAAAATCATTTCTTCTGCCTCACCACTAACTATTGAAAATCCGAATTTTGAATCTATATTTGCCGTTTGTATAAAATGGTGTGTATGCGCTTCCACACCAGGATTAACTCTAATTAAAACTTTTTGAAAAACTCCCGCATTTTTGCAAATATCGTTTAAAATATCAGCCTCTGAATATGAATCTAAAACTATTAAGCCAACTTTTTCTTTAACAGCAAGATTTAATTCTTGTAAAGTTTTGTTGTTACCGTGAAAACAGACCTTTTCCATAGGAAAACCAGCCTTTAATGCCGTATAAATTTCCCCACCGGAAACAACGTCTGCACCAACGCCCATTGCGTTAACAATCCTATAAATTTCTTTGCAACTAAACGCCTTAGATGCGTATGCAATCATACCGTCGCCGTATTCATCTTGCAAAGTCTTTGCGTAAATCGAACACATATCTTCAATATATTGTTGGTCCATAACGTATAAGGGTGTTCCGTATTCTTTGGCTAAATCTCTTGCAATAACACCACCTATTTCTAAATGTCCATCTTGGTTAATTTTTAGGGTTTTTCTCTCGTTCATATTTTTTACCGAATATTTTTTTGTTTTATTTTATCAAAAGAACGAGTTAATGTCAATTGTAATAATTACATTATTGCTTATTCTATATTTAAGTTAAACTTATACACTTAAATATTTACTTATAAAACGCCCCAAAGTTTACCTATATCTTTTATAACGTCCAAATAGGTCTTAGTTAACACGTCTTCGTTGGCTAAAACTTTTACAGAATAAATCTCTATTCCATTTTCATATACGTTAAGTTCACCAACGCAATCTCCTTTATGCAAAGGCGCTTTTATATTTTCAATAGGATTAAAATCAATTTCAACGTTTCGTTGTTCATTTTTCTTGGTAAAAATATAAATTGGGCGCTCAGCAACTACCTCAACCGATTCCTTTTTCCCTCCTTGAACCTGTACAGTAATATCTAAAGGAGTTTTATTATCAATCATCAACTTATTTACGTAATTAGAAAAACCATAGTTAAACATTGAAGAAACTTCAAAAAATCTTGTTTTACTATCGGGAGCAGAAATTACAACGCAAATCAATTTCATGGCATTTCTAAATGCAGATGCAACTAAACAATGTCCGGCTTCACTTGTATAACCAGTTTTACCACCGTCGCACCCCTCATAAAATCTTGACAATTTGTTTGTATTAGTAATAATCGTTTCTCTATTGTTTGGGTGAATTATCTTATCAGTCCAAATTTTTGCAAATCTATGATATTCCTCATATTTTTGCAACTCATTATACATAATTGCAACGTCCTTTGCGCTAGAATATTGACCGGGTTTTGGCAGTCCCGTACAGTTTGTAAAAACAGTATTGTTCATTGACAATTCTCGTGCTTTTTCATTCATTTTTTCAACAAATGATTCTTCACTACCAAATAATCTTTCCGCCATTGCTACGCATGCGTCGTTTGCAGACGCTACAACAATACTTTTAATTAAATCTCCTGCCAAATATTCTGCATTAGATTCTAAAAAAACTTGTGATCCACCCATACTTGATGCGTTTTCGCTTACCATAATCAATTCATCAAGTGAAATTTCTTTTGATTTTAACGCATCAAAGCAAATCAATAACGTCATTACCTTACACATACTTGCAATAGGTAATTTTTCATTTTGATTTTTTTCAAAAATAACAGTATTAGTTTCAGGATTAACTAAATACACAGCCTTGCTCTTAAAGTCTAGAACATCTACACTATTATCAGCAAACGTTTTTACGGTAACAAAATTACACAAACAACTTACCGTAAACATAAACGCTAATAAAATAAAAATTACAGAAATTCTTTTTTTCATAAACACCTCCGTTTATAAATTAATTTCTGTAATTAAAATAAAATTATTCATTATGTGTGACATAATTACATATAAATTCTTTAATATTTATCTAATTATCTAACATGTTATAAATTGATATACCAAAACCACGAGTCGGGTCGTTAATAAACACGTGCGTAACAGCGCCAACCAATTTGCCATCTTGAATAATAGGACTACCGCTCATACCCTGAACTATACCGCCTGTAAGCGAAAGCAAGTTTTCGTCGTCAACTCTTACCACAAAATTTTTGGTTGTGCTATAATTATCGGTTTTTATTATTGAAATTTTGTAAAGTTTAGAACCTTCGCCGTTAATTGTACTTTTTATAAAAGCACTTCCAACTTTTGCTCTTCCAACTTCAATAGTTTCAAGCTTATCAAAATTATAACCATCAACTATTTTGCCATACACCCCACAATCAAGGTTTCTATCTATGTTAGCAATTTCCTTGTCCTTCGCAAAAACGCCTCTAAGTTCGCCAGCTTTTCCTTTTTCGCCTTTAACACACCCAGTAATAG
>JAGCIP010000083.1 GCA_017648525.1 Clostridia bacterium | reverse complement strand
GGAATGTTCCTTTGTGGCACGATTGAAAACTGTTATTTCCAAGGCGAACACACCACCACTAATCCGCAATACTATTCTGGTTTCTATTTTAGATATTACAACGACCAAGCAAACCCTAAATATTATGCACAAAAGGTTTCAAACGTTGTTATTGACGTTCAAAGAGCAGATTTTGCTATTTCTTATGACGCTTTCTTTGATAGCGCTAGAGATTTGAAGGAATATAAAGGCGGTAAGTTTGTTTTTGGCAAACCTGATGTGTCGGTTTTCGATAACGTTTATATGATTAACAATGCTTATAACGGCAAAGTTTTTAACGAAAACGGCGGTTTTTCTGATATTACCATGTTTGACAGCGTGTGGGATTTTGCAATAGAAATTACTGAGCTTCCAGACGGTTTTTCTGATGAATACTGGGAAATATCCGACGATGGATTAAGATTTAAGGGTATTAAATTATAAATAATTTTTTATAGGACGTATTATTATGTGTGATTTTATTAAAGACGGTCAGTTAATTATTCAAAAACAAATAGAAAACACTATTAAAAACGGCAAAGCACAATGCGTTATTTCGGGTAACTACGAAATTTCAAGTGCTATCGTGCTACCATCTAACTTCACTATTATTTTAAGCGATTGTCACTTAAAACTCGCAGAAGGCGTATTTTGTAATATCTTTACTAACTACGCTACTGCTAACGCTCTTAACACCGCTAAGGATAGTGATACTAATATTCATATTCTAGGTCAAGGTAAAGCCCTTTTAGACGGGGGTGTTTTTAACGGACTTACCGAGCGCAACGCTAAAGAACTCGGCAAACCTATGACCGTTAATAACCTTATACTTTTTACTAACCTTGAGAATTTTTCCATTAAGAATATTTCACTCTGCAATCAACGTTGGTGGTCGATTAACCTTATGTATTGTCGCAACGGTCATATCGCAAATATTGATATTGTGGCAGACGACTCCATTTTATACGTTGGTGGTTATCGTCACGACGACTGGGGCTATATGGACTTGGTTATGAACCATTTAGAAATGCTCCGTAATGCGGACGGTGTTGACGTTAGAATCGGTTGCCACGATTTGCTTATCGAAAATATTACAGGTTTTACCGAAGACGATACCGTTGCACTTACCGGGCTTTATAGAAATACTGCTAGCCCTTATGCTGTTAAAGATTTGCCTTGCGACATTTATAGCGTTATTATTCGTAACGTTAAGTCTAGTTCTTGGTGTGCGAACGTGCGTTTGCTTAACCAAGGCGGGGTTAAACTTTACAACGTTTTAATCGACGGGCTTGTTGATACTTCCAAGGGTAGTAAACATATGAATCGTGGGCTTTATGGTGTTAGAATAGGTGATAATCATATGTATGACTCACGCCACTCAACACCCGAAGAAACTTATAATATCGTAGTTAAAAATATATTCTCTCGTGCTAATCAGGCGGTTAATCTCGCTGGCTCTATTACTGATTGTAAAATTACCGACGTGTTTCCGTTCGACGGTTGTCCCGTTAAAATTAAAAACGACGCTAAATTATATGGAAACTGTGTTGTAGAAGAATAATTATTCATTAAACTCAACACCCCCGAATAAAGTATTGTATATACTTTTTGGGGGTGTTTTGTTATTAAAGGCGATTTTTCTATTACTTTATTAAAAAAAAGGTTGACGGCGGTTTTGGTTGTTTTTGCTATCTTGTTTACTTGTGTTTTGGGTAGGCTTTTTTACGTTCAAATTATTTGGGGTGAAGATCTGCAAGAAAAGGCTATTGATCAATGGACCAGGGAAATTCCCGTTGTTGCATCTCGAGGCAAAATAGTCGACACCAACGGTGTCGTGCTTGCTGATAACGACGATACCTATACCGTTTTCGTGCGTAAAAAAGCCGTATCTAATCTTGAAGAATTGGCTAGCACTTTATCGGTAGTTTTAGATTTGGATTATGCGTGGGTGTATAATCGCTTAACGACAACCGCATCTAGCGAGATTACGATTAAGAAACAAGTAAGCAAGAATGCTGTTTCTAGGCTTTTAAACGCCGATTTAAGCGGTGTTTATTATTCTCGTGATAATTCCCGTGTTTATCCTTATAACAGTCTTTTGTCTACCGTTTTGGGCTTTACTTCGGTTGACGGTAAAGGTCAATCGGGATTAGAACTCTATTACGACAAGTATCTTTCTGGCATAGACGGGCAAACCCTTTATGAAACCGATATAGTTGGGGTGGAAATAAACGGCGGAAAGGCCACGTATATTCCCGCAACTAACGGATTAAATCTTAAACTCACCATTGATTACGACGTGCAACAACTTTGTGAGACGGCAATGGAGCAAGCAATGTCTATACATCAAGCCAAATCGGCACAAATGCTTGTTATTGACCCGAATAGCGGAGCAATTCGTGCAATGGCGATAAAACCCTCGTTAGACCTTAATGAACTGCCCCGGGACGATTTATCGGCGTTAAATGCATTGAGTAGAAATTCATTAGTTTGTGATATTTACGAGCCGGGGTCTACTTTTAAGGTGTTAACTGCGGCTGCTAACGTTGAAGAATATTTGCAAGGCAATCCCAAGGCGTTTTCGCCTAATCATATTTACAATTCTTCTAGATACCGCTTTGTAGACGGGCAAAGGGTAAAGTGTTGGAGCGACCATAAAAACGGCAAGCACTCTGCGCTTACCTTACAAGGGGGGCTTAATAATAGTTGTAACCCTATATTCGTTGATATTGCGTCTTCACTTGGAAAGGAAACAATGTATAAATATATTCAACTTTTCAATTACGGCAGTGTAACAGGAGTTGATTTTTCGGGTGAAGCGCAAGGCATGGTGTTGCCAGTTTCCGCCGTTCAAAACGTAGATTTAGCACGTATTGCGTTTGGTCAAACTATTGCCGTTACCGGCTTACAACTTGCCACATCTACTGCGGCGGCGGTAAACGGTGGTTATTATTATACGCCGTATCTGGTTAGCGAAATATACTCGCAAGACGGTATAATTGCTGAAAAAATTCAGCCAAAACTTAAAAATAGGGTAATTAGTGAAAAAGCATCTAAAATCGTTAGTGAAATGCTTGAAAAAGTTGTTTCGGAAGGCTCTGGAAAGCAGGCTT
>JAGCIP010000082.1 GCA_017648525.1 Clostridia bacterium | reverse complement strand
TTCTCCCTCGTGCTCTTGGTGATAAATGTAAAGTTTCATAAGCGTTTTTAAGTATTTCTTCGCACTCTTTACTCAATTTGCAATATTTTTTAAGTTGGCGCTCACCCATGTCGCTATTAGTCAAAATCCCATCATCCTTAAAGCGGTTCTTTTGAATAGCACGAGTTCTATTAACCCTTTCACGAACGGTTGCAGAAGTTTCCCCTTCCTGTCCGCTCGATAGTTCTGCATATTTAACGCTATCAACTTCTACTTGAATATCTATTCTATCAAGTAGCGGTCCACTTATTTTTGATTTATACTTGGCTACTTGCGCAGGCGTGCAAGTACAAACTTTATCACTACTTCCGTAATTCCCGCAAGGACAGGGATTCATACTACCGCAAAGCATAAAATTTGCAGGATAGTAAACGTTACCCACCGCTCTCGATATGGTAATGTGGCCGTCTTCCAAAGGTTGACGGAGCGCTTCTAAAGCACCCCTAGAATACTCTGGCATCTCGTCTAAAAACAAAACGCCGTTATGCGCAAGACTTATTTCGCCCGGTCTTAACTTGCTACCGCCACCCGTAAGAGAAATGTCCGTTGCCGTGTGATGCGGACTTCTAAACGGACGTGAAAATACTATTCCGTCGGAATCTTTAAGCATACCGCACACAGAGTGGATTTGCGTTGTTTCAAGCGCTTCTTCAAAGGTCATATCGGGCATAATAGTCGGTATACACTTTGCAAGCATTGTTTTACCCGTGCCGGGCGCTCCAACGAACAAAATATTATGTCCGCCTGAAACGGCAACTTCCAAAGCACGCTTTGCAACCGCTTGCCCTTTTACAAAACAAAGGTCGCTTGAATAGGTTGCTTTTTCTTTAAGCGCAGTATAATTTTGATTTTTTACGCTTTCAATTATTTTTAATCCCGAAAGATGGTCAACGAGTTGTGAAAGACTTTCAACCGCAACGACGTCTACTCCTTCAACGAAAGACGCTTCCACTTGATTGTCTTTTGGAATAACAAATTTCTTAAAGCCGTGTGAACTTGCCGAAATAATAGTTGGCAAAACACCGTTTATTCTTCGCAAAGAACCGTCCAAAGAAAGTTCGCCTAAAAAAACTATTCCGTCTAAATTTGCAACCAACTGCCCGCTTGCAACCAAAACCCCTATTGCAAGTGCCAAATCTAAGGTAGAGCCTTCTTTTTTTACGTCCGCAGGCGCTAAATTTATGGTAAGACGGCGAGTTGGTACAACCTTACCACTATTTTTAATAGCCGAACGCACTCTTTCTTTAGATTCTTTAACGGCGGTATCGGCAAGGCCAACCACTTCAAAAGCGGGTAGCCCCGTATTAACGTCTACTTCAACGCTAATAGGAATACCTTTTAAGCCAACTAAAGAAAAACTTGAAATCTTTGCAATCATTTTCTTCTTCCCTAAATAAAAGTATATAATACGCCTAATTATATATTATTAAATTATTATATATTATTTTTTAAAAAAAGTAAAACGCTTTATACACAAAGAACAAAATTCATTTAATAAAAAAAGAACTTACCTTGTTTGGTAAGTCCTTTGTTTTTGTTACTATCTTTTAACTTCTTTAACTCTAGCAGCCTTTCCAGTTCTTGCGCGTAAATAATAAAGTTTAGCACGACGAACTTTACCCTTTCTAACTACTTGAATGTCAGCAACCTTCGGTGAGTGGATTGGGAAAGTTTTTTCAACGCCTACGCCGAAAGAAATTCTTCTAACGGTAAAGGTTTCAGAAATTCCACCGTGTTTTCTTGCGATAACGATACCTTCGAATGCTTGTAATCTTTCTCTGTCGCCTTCGATAACCTTAATCATTACCTTAACGGTGTCGCCTACGTTGAATTCGGGAAGACTTGATTTTACGTTTTCCTGATTGATAGCCTCAATAATACTACTCATTTGCTTTTACCTCCGATTTATTAACGTTCATTGTCATAATTTTACGCAAGAGGAACGTCCAAAGCGTCTATTATAATACCACATTTTGTTATTAAATGCAAGCGTTTTTACATACTAAATGCATCAATAATATGATTTATTTGTCCATTTTCTATTTCAACTACGTCAAACCTACACGGAGCGTCCATCTTTTTCTCTCTAACCAAAAATTCTTGCGCTACTTTATAATATTTTTGAGTTTTTCTATAAGTAACCGCTTCGCTTGGCGCACCAAACCGTTCGTCCGAACGAGTTTTTACTTCCACAAAAACTATCGTTCCATTATCTTCGGCTATTAAATCTATTTCGCCGATATGAGTTTTGTAATTGGTTTTAAGTATGACGTATCCCTTATTTTTTAAATGTTCGCCTGCCTTTATTTCGCCGGCTCTACCCAGAAGTTTTTTATAAAAGTTTTTCTGTGCAATTTGCAAGGTCCTATCTCCTTGATTTTTTCTATATGATTTTTCGTTCCGTATCCTTTATGCTTTTCAAAGCCGTATTCGGGAAATTCTTTAGCATATTCGGTCCTAAGATTAGCTCGATAAACTTTTGCTAGTATGGACGCACAACCTATGTTATAACTGTTTGCATCCCCTTTAATAACGTATTCCGCATTAATAGGTAGCGCTGTATCAACACCGTCCACTAGAGTAATTTCCGCCTTTACAGAAAGGCCGTTTACCGCCTCCGTCATACATTTTTTAACAGCGTTTAAAATGTTGATTTGGTCAATTTCTTCCTGCCAAACTTCCTTTATCGAATAGGCAATCGCCTTTTCTTTAATAAGTTCGGCTAACTTTTCACGCTTTTTTTCGCTTAACTTTTTGCTGTCGTCCACACCGTCTATAATGTCGTCTAACGGCATAATAACAGATGCGCAAACAACAGGCCCTGCTAACGGGCCTCTGCCTACTTCGTCTACGCCCGCAATGTTTTTAAGTCCTTTTTCAGCGTATTTTCTTTCGTAACTTAATTTATCCATATTAGTCTAATATGATTTTTCCTATTCTTCCCTTTCTAAAATCGTCTATTATAGCCACGGAGCATCTGTCGTAATCATACTCTCCACCACGACGTAAAAATCCACGCCTAACACATATTTCATCAAACAATTCAAGCGTTTCCACGTCTATATCTTTAATATCGTATTTTGCTTTTAGAAGTTCTGGGTATTTTTCTTTTAATTCTTTTAATAACTCAAACGCTAGGTCGTTAAAATCAATATTCGCATCATTCATGCTACCTAAATATGCAAGATGTTTTGCAAGCGTTTGGTTGTCGAATGCAGGTGGCATAGTACCCGGAGTATCAAGTAATTCCAACTCTTTTAGCCTTACCCATTGCTTGCCTTTTGTAACGCCCGCCTTGTCGCCCGTAATGGCCTTTTTGCCTCCGCAAAGTGCGTTTATTATGGTAGATTTTCCCGTGTTAGGTATTCCCGCAACCATAAATCTTATAGGCTTAAACACGCCTTTTTGCTTGTTTTTTTCAAGTTTTTCTTTAAGCAAAGAAAATAATTTAGTGTATAACAAATCAACCGCACGCTTATCCATTGCGCTAATGGCAACCGTTTCTTTACCTTCTTTACTAAATTCCGCAATAGTGCGGTTAACGTCGACACCGTTTACCAAGTCGGTTTTGTTTAGGACGTATAAAACCTTTTTGTTTGCAAAAAGTTTATCTAATTTAGAATTGAGTGATGCTCGGGGTGCTCTAGCGTCTAAAACGACCATTACCCCGTCAACGGCTTTAAGATTTTCTTCCATCATGCGCATTGCAGCCGTCATGTGACCGGGAAACCACTG
>JAGCIP010000081.1 GCA_017648525.1 Clostridia bacterium | reverse complement strand
AGGTTTTGCAAGCAAGCAAATTATGGCGGAGGTTGACGCAATATGCAAGTAAACGAATATAAACCAAAAATCGTAGCCTTTTGTTGTAACTGGTGTTCATACGCTGGTGCAGACCTTGCGGGTAGCAACAGATTGAGTTATCCCGCAGAAGTTAAAGTAATTCGTGTTCCCTGTTCTTGCCGTGTTAATCCTACCTTTATTCTTCGTGCTTTCCAACGCGGTGCGGACGGCGTAATCCTTTGCGGATGTCACCCAGGGGATTGCCACTACACTTCGGGCAACTATTACACAAGAAGAAGAATGGCTCTTTTGTTCTCAATGTTAGATTATCTTGGAATTGAAAGAGAACGTACCCGTGTTGAGTGGGTGTCTGCGGCAGAAGGTGCAAAATTTGCCGCAACTATGAATGATTTCGTTAAAACGGTAACCGAACTTGGCGAAAATAAGAGATTGGAGGATTTGAGATGCAAAAAATAACTCGTGACGCGCTTATTGAAAAGGCAAGCGCACTCCTTTCAGAAGGTAAAGTAAATCGTGTTCTCGGCTGGAAAAAGGGTGAATTTTCTTACGACTTAACTCCCACCGTATTCACCGATATTGAACAAATGAAAAAGGAATTCGTGTTCGACGATTTTTCGGGCGCAAATTTCTCTAAGTATTTAACCAAAGAAACCAAAAAGGGTGACGGAAAGGTTTTAGTATTCTTAAAACCGTGCGACTCTTACAGTTTCAATCAACTTTTAACCGAACACCGTTTTGACCGTGAAAAGGTATACGCAGTTGGTATTCCTTGCGACGGTATGATTGATATCAGTGCGCTAAAAGCAGTAGTTGGCGACGGTATTGTTGCCGTTAATACTGATACCGATACCGTTAAGGTTGAAACCCTTTACGACGGAGTTAAGGAAGTAAATAAACAAGAAGTTCTTTTAGAGCGTTGTAAAAACTGCAAGAGCAAGAAAATCGTTGCCTACGACGAACTCATTGGCGAAAACGGAGAAGTTATCGATAACAACCGCTTTGACGAAGTTGCAAAACTTGAAAAAATGACAGCGGATGAAAGATTTGCTTTCTGGCAAAACGAACTTTCACGTTGTATTCGTTGTAACGCTTGTCGTGACGTTTGTCCTGCATGTACTTGCGAGAAATGCGTTTTCGGCAATCCTAATTCAGGTGTTGAAAACAAAGCAGCGTCTAATAGTTTTGAAGAAAAATTATTCCATATAATTCGTGCTTTCCACGTTGCAGGTCGTTGTACCGACTGTGGCGAGTGTTCAAGAGTTTGTCCGCAAAATATTCCTTTGCATTTGCTTAACCGTAAATTCATTAAAGATATTAACGAATTTTACGGCGAATATCAAGCGGGCGAAGAAGTTGGCTCAAGAGCACCTTTAGTAAACTATACTAAAGAAGATTTAGAGCCTAGTGAAGCAGTTAACAGGGGGGATGAATAATATGCGTAAAATTTCCTTGTCAAATTTAGACAAACTTTTCGCTAAGGTTTCAGAACAAGCAAAGTTATACGTGCCCGTTGACGGTAAAAACGGAATTGCGTCATTTAAACTTTGGGAAGACGGCGTAGTTATGAGCAATGCGCTTAACACTACGAGAAGTGCAAAAGATTTCTTCTTTCCGCAAACTGAAAACCTTATGGAATTTAAATCCCAAGGTAAAAACATTGAAATTATCGATACTAGAACGGAAAAAGAAGATTTCGTAATATTCGGCGTTCGTGCGTGCGACGTTAAGAGTTTTGAGATTTTAGATAGAGTTTTCCTTTCTGAACCGGTGGATACCTATTACGCATCAAGAAGAGAAAAGGGCGTTATCGTTTCTCTCGCTTGCGGTAGACCAGCAGAAACGTGTTTTTGTAAGACTTTCGGTATTGACCCTGCGTCACCCGAAGGCGACATAACCGCATGGAAGACTGAAACCGATTTATACTTAAAGGCAAACACCGAAAAGGGTGAAAAACTTTTAGCATCACTTAACGAACTTACCGAAGAAGGTTGCGAACAAGCGGTTGAAGAACAAAAGAAAAACATATCCGCTATTATGGATAAACTACCGCTTAAAGACCTTAAGACCGACAAGTTTGGCGTCGGCAAAACGCAAGAATATTTTAACTCACCTGCGTGGGACGAACTTTCTTCTCATTGTTTAGGTTGCGGAACTTGTACTTTCGTTTGTCCTACTTGTCAATGTTATGACGTTAAAGATTTCAATACGGGTAGCGGAGTTAAGCGTTTTAGATGTTGGGACTCTTGTATGTACAGCGACTTCACTTTGATGGCTCACGGCAATTCAAGAAACTCTCAAAAAGAACGTTTCCGTCAAAGATTTATGCATAAACTCGTTTATTATCCCGATAATAACGACGGAATGTTTAGTTGCGTAGGTTGCGGACGTTGTCTTGCAAAATGCCCGATTTCAATGAATATTGTCAAAGTAATGAAAACTCTCGGAGGAAAAGAAAATGACTAATGAAACTTTAATTCCGAAACTAGGCGTGATTACGGATATAAGAATTGACACGCCGGATATCAAAACTTTTAGAGTGGTATCACCGGAAGGCAAAAAACTTTTCGAACATCGTCCCGGTCAATGCGCAATGGTTTCTATTCCGGGCGTTGGAGAAGCAATGTTTTCAATTACTTCTTCGCCTACGAATACCGAATATATGGAATTCTCCATTAAAAAGTGTGGTTGTTTAACTACTTGGTTACACCAAGCCGAAGTTGGTCAAAACGTTACCGTACGTGGACCTTACGGTAATCCGTTCCCCGTGGACGACGTGTTCGTTGGCAAAGACTTATTGTTCGTTGCGGGTGGCGTTGGTTTAGCACCGTTGCGTTCGGTAATCAACTATTGCAGACACTATCGTGATAGATACGGTAAAATTGATATCGTTTACGGTTCAAGAAGTAAAGATGACCTTCTTGATTACCAAGAAATCATTAACGAGTGGTCAACTGATGCAGGTGTAAACGTACACCTTACGATTGACCGTGAACAAGAAGGTTGGGACGGACACGTTGGTTTCGTTCCTACCTACGTAAAAGAACTTGGCTTTGAGCCTAACAAAACGGCTGTGCTTTGCGGTCCGCCGATAATGATTAAGTTCACCTTGCAAGGATTGAGCGAATTAGGCTTTAACAGAGAACAAGTTTACACCACGTTAGAATTACGTATGAAATGTGGGGTAGGTAAGTGTGGCCGTTGTAACGTTGGCAATAAATACGTCTGCAAAGACGGGCCGGTGTTTAGAATGGATCAATTAGACGCTTTACCCGACGAGTATTAATAAGGAGAAAACAAATGGAAAATTTAGTTAACGTTTATTTTTTCGGTAAAAAATATCAAGTACCCGAAAGTTTAACTATTATGAAGGCTATGGAATATGCTGGTTATCAGTTGGTTCGTGGTTGCGGTTGCCGTAACGGTTTCTGTGGCGCTTGCTCAACTTTATATCGTATTAAGGGCGATAGAGAATTGCACGCTTGTCTTGCTTGTCAAACCAAGGTGGAAAACGATATGTACGTTGCAACTCTTCCTTTCTTCCCGTTAGTTAAACAAGTTTACGATATGGAAAAGGTTAAACCTTCTGAAACGATTATGATGCAACTTTATCCCGAGATTTACGCTTGTATCGGTTGTAACGCTTGTACCAAGAGTTGTACGCAAGGACTTAACGTTATGCAATACATTGCATACGCACAACGTGGCGACTATGCAAATTGTGCAGAAGAATCTTTCGACTGCGTAATGTGTGGCGTTTGTTCTTCACGTTGCCCTGCGGGTATTTCTCATCCGCAAGTTGCAGTTCTTGCTAGAAGACTTTACGGTAAGTATATTGCGCCTGAAACTCAACACCTTATTGATAGGGTAAAAGAGATTAACGACGGCGAATACGAAAAACTTATCGAACAACTTATGAATAAGCCTATCGCAGAACTCAAAGAACTCTATAACAATAGAGAAATCGAAAAGTAAGGGGGAGAGAAAAATGTATAAATATACTCAAGAACAACTTGACTCTATGAAAAAGGTCGAAGCGACCAGAGATGCAAGACTTAAAAATTTGTTTGCAAGAATGAGTGCTGATGAAAAGCAAACCGTTCTTCAAGAAAATCACCCCGACTACATAACTTCTGCTTACGAAGAATTAAAGGTTGGTCCTAACAAGGGCGGAAAAGTTCTTCACGAACTTGCTGACCTTTTACAAGGTAAAAGCAGAGTGCTCGATATGAATATCGACCTTTCTAAACCCGACTACGACGTAGACGTTTTAGTTATCGGTGGCGGTGGCGCAGGTTCTTCTGCCGCTATTGAAGCGCACAATGCAGGCGCAAACGTTATGATGGTAACAAAACTCCGTATCGGTGACGCTAATACAATGATGGCGGAAGGTGGTATTCAAGCGGCTGATAAGCCCAACGATAGCCCTGCAATTCACTATTTAGACGCGTTTGGTGGCGGACACTTTGCTGCTAAACCTGAACTTCTTTACAAACTCGTTAACGACGCTCCTGACGCTATTAAATGGCTCAACGAACTTGGCGTTATGTTCGATAAAGAAGCAGACGGCACAATGATTACCACTCACGGTGGCGGTACTTCTAGAAAACGTATGCACGCTTGTAAGGACTATTCTGGTGCGGAAATTATGAGAACGCTTCGTGACGAAGTGTTAAACAGAAATATTCCCGTAGTAGACTTTACCGCTGCTATTGAAATTATTAAAGATACCGAAGGCAAGGCTGCTGGTGCCGTATTAATGAATATGGAAACCAAGGATATCTACGTTGCTAAAGCAAAAACCGTAGTTATTGCAACGGGTGGTGCAGGTAGACTTCACTATCAAGGTTTCCCGACTTCTAACCACTACGGCGCAACCGCAGACGGTTTGGTTTTAGGTTATAGAGCAGGTGCTAAACTTCTCTATGCCGACACCTTACAATATCACCCCACGGGCGTTGCTGAACCTACTCAAATT
>JAGCIP010000080.1 GCA_017648525.1 Clostridia bacterium | reverse complement strand
CGTTAAATCTTAAAACGGCGCTAATAAATTATAGGGCGGGTGGAGAATTATTTGACGATTGTGCGCCGTTGGTATTTAAGCGTTTACTAAATTGTTCTTGTTTTAAGGCGGTGCTTTACTCACGGCATTTATATCAGCAGTTGGATTTGATTTTTAAGGGCGAAAAAAAGATTGTTCCAAATTATAACGAGCGTGTTAAAGAGTGTGTTAAACTTTTTAGCGTTGACGAAAAAAATATCTACCAAAATTTAAAGGGGCAGATGAGTGAACTAGACAAAAACACAGGTCAAACAGAAAGAGTGTTTTTAACTATTAAACGAGAAATAAAAAACGCACTTGATTTTTTAAGTTCTAGTATAAACGAATATTACGCAATGGGCGGGAAAAAGGAGATTTTAACAGAGCAAGATAAAAAAATAGGTGATTTAATTGCCGACTTAACAGAAAAAGTAAATTTATCAACCTTAATTAGAGAAAGTGTTGGGAAAATTTGCTAAAATTGTAATTAGACAGTATAAACTTAATAAAAAAGGAAATACTCTCTTTGCTTAAAGGAGAGTATTTTTATGTTTAAAAGGCTTGTTTGTATATTTTTAAGCGCAGTTAGTTTAGTTGCGGTTGGTTATTTAAATCGCACGCCCGTTTTCGGTGAGTTTGCAAGCGAGTTAGAAGTTTATATAGGCGCTCCCGATTCTACGGCGCAAATAATAATTGTTGACGCTGATAAAGTGCCAAAAACTAACGAAGTTTGTGGTGAAGCCTTTACAACGAACAAACAAAACTTTGACCTTAACAATTTTTTAAGTAAGTTTTCTGCAAAACTGCTTTTTGCCGAAAGTATTGAAGGTGGAACAAGTTATTACGCTTATTCAAGCAAAATTAGATACAATCAAACGGTAAACGGCAAAAAGGTAAACTTGCAGGTTTTTATAGGTGAAAATTCGGTTAAAGTCGGCTCACCTATAATTTGCGGAAGTTTTTAGAAATTTAAGTATAAAAAAATTTTTATCGGTAATAATCACCGTAAAGTAAAAGGAGATATAAAAAAATGAAAAGAGAAAACAAGTTCTTATTTTTTGTAAGAAAAAATGCGGTTTATTTAATTTTAACCGCCTGCATTTTAGCGGTAGGTTTGTCAATAACGCTAATGGTTATTAACGAGAACAGACAATCGCTAAACGACGACCAAAACCCAACGGTTAACAGCCCTGTCGAAGACGATCAAACGACTATAACCCCCGACGAGCCGGACGATAACCCCGTTATAAACCCCAACGAGCCGAATGAACCTGATGCCCCTGTATCAAAACCTATAATTTTCGCTTTACCTGTTGAAAATCCTACTTCTATTGGCGAATATAGTGAAACAATGGTGTTCAATAGCACCTTAAACAGATATTCCGCACATATGGCAATAGACTTTTTTGCCGACGAAGGCACTAACGTTTTAGCCGTATACGACGGAACTATAACTAATATTGAAAATACTTTATTAAAAGGAACTACTATTACAATCGACCACGGCAACGGGTTATTTACCGTGTATAATTCACTTGCAGACGGCAATAGCGTAACTGTTGGACAAGTTGTTAAGCAAGGCGACGTGATAGGTCAAGTTTCAGTTACAAACCGCCAAGAATACAAGTCTGGTGCGCATCTTCATTTTGAAGTTTTTGAAAATGGAGAAAATATTGACCCTGCAAAATATCTTGCGTTAGAAGAAAAATAATAAAAACCTTTGTTGCGCCGATTAAATTAAATAGGAAATAAAGACAAACGGAATTAAAAGAATAGCCCCCGAATAAGATATATAGAAGTATTTTATTCGGGGGTTTTTATGAGAAAAACGGCTTTATTATTAAGCGCTACGTTAGTTTTATCAATTTTTACTTGTTTAATATCTTGCAAGGACAAGTCTGGGAATATAACCGAGTATCAAATTGACGCAAAGTTTGACGGCAAGGTTTTAACGGCAACGCAAACGGTTGATTATTATAACGATACCGAAACGGCAATCGAAAAACTTGAATTTAATTTATACGGGAACGCATATAGAAAGGACGCAAAATATAGTCCTGTAAGTATTCACACGGTGGCACAATCTTATCCCGACGGTATTTCTTACGGCGATATGCAAATAAATCAAGTTATGGTTTCTGGCGAAAAAGCCGAGTTTTTAGTAGAAGGTAAGGATTTGAACTTGCTCACGGTAGAATTAGGCAAAGAAATTTTTCCAGAAGAAAGGGTTTTAGTCGATATTGATTTTACCTTAAATTTAGCAAACGTGGTTTCTCGTACTGGAATAAATAGACACACCGTAAATTTAGGTAATTTTTATCCTATATTATGTGCACGCAACCAAAACGGATTTTACGAGTGCAACTATTACTCTGTCGGTGACCCGTTTTTTAGCGATTGCGCTAACTATCAAGTAACACTTACGACAAATAGCGATTATACTGTTGCAACTAGCGGAAAGAGAATTTCCGTCCTAGAGCAAGGTGGAAAAGTTACCCAAACTTATAAAATAAACAACGCTCGCTCGTTTGCTATGGTGCTTTCCAAGGAATTTGAATGTATTACCGATAATTCTACAGGGACGGAAATAAACTACTATTATTACAAGGATGACAATCCTATAAAATCTATGGAATACGCAGTTAAGAGTATGAATTACTTTGAAAAAACCTTTGGCGAATACGTTTACGAAACCTATTCTGTAGTTCAAACGGGGTTCGTGCAAGGCGGAATGGAATATCCAGCATTAGTTATGATTAACGGCGATTTAGAAGCGGGGGCGTATGGAGAAGTTATAGTTCACGAAACGGCGCATCAATGGTGGCAAGTAGCGGTTGGAAATAACGAGATAGAATACGGCTTTTTAGACGAAGGGCTTGCAGAATATTCGGTGGTTTTGTTCTTTGAAAATCACCCCGAATACGGTATGAAAAGAGAAAATTTAGTAGAAGTTAGTGAAAAGACTTTTAAATCATTTTGCACCGTTTACGACAAGTTGTTCGGTGCGGTAAATACTAGTATGTTAAGAAGCCTAAAAGACTTTTCGGGCGAGTATGAATACGTAAATATCGCCTACATAAAACCGTGCATAATGTATGAATATTTGCGCAAGACGGCGGGAGAAGAACGCTTTTTTAAGGGCTTAAAAAAATATTACGAGCAGTATAAGTTTAAAAATGCAGAGCCTTACGACGTGGTTGGCGTTTTTGAAAAAGTCGGCGCTGATGCTAACGGCTATTTTGATACCTTTTACACAGGGAAAGAAATAATTTAGTAGTAAAAAACTCCCGTGCTAGTGAAAATTCACATTTTATCCGTAAAAAAGCAAGAAAAAGGCAATTAAACAAATATTAATTATTGACAAAACCTTATTAAAATGTTAAACTAATTAAGTATACGGATAAGTGAGCATCAAAGGAGTTTTTATGAAAAAAGTTCTTAAAATATTATTAGTTGCGATATTAGCGTTGTCTTGCGGTTTATCTGCAATGGCTTGCGCTAACGATAATGGCGAAGGTAGCACCAAAACCGGACTTTTATATAAGAAAGTTGACGGTGTTTATGAAGTTTATAAGTATAAGGACGACGGAAAGGGCGTTAAAGAACTCACCATTGAAATTGAAGGCGTTACCGAAGGTATTAGAATTAAGAAGAACGCATTTAAGGATAATTCAAACTTAGAAAAGATAATCGTTTCTTCTTCGGTTAGTGAAATTCAAGCAGGCGCTTTTGCAAATATGCAATCGCTTAAAACTTTAGAACTTCCTTTCGTTGGTAGATATGAAAGAGCGGACGCTTATTACAAAGAAACGGGTTCTGCAAGCGGTTCAGAAAAGAAAGCGGTTAATTCAGAAAGAACGATTGCGCATCTTTTCGGTACTGAAGAATATACTAAAGGCACTTTAGTTAACGTAAATTACGGTGTTGAAACGGTTGCTTGCTACATGCCTGAAACTTTGAGTAAAATCGTAATCAATGCAAACGGAAATTACAGTATTCCTATGTATGCGTTTAACGGGGTAAAAAACATTTCGGACTTCGTGTTGAACGGCAATATTGTGGCAATAGGCGAAAGTGCGTTTGCGGACAGCGGTGTTAAAACTATCGAACTTCCCGCAACTGTTACCGCTATTTATAAAAACGCTTTTGCCAACTCTTCCGTTAAAGAAGTTAAGTTGGTTAAATTAGCAGAAAACAATGCTAGAATTTCAGTAAAAGAAAGTGCGTTCAGCGGTTGCAAGAGCCTTTCTTTCGTGGGCGATAAGGACGACGTTAAGGCAAACACTATAGACCTTGCTTTCTTTACCGAACTTAGCTTAAATGCATTTAACACTCAAGTAGGAGTTGCTGAAGATTTGTTTAAGAACTATACCATCTTAAATAAAGGCTTGTTCGATTTAGAAAAAGCATTTGGCGAAACCTATAAGTCTTAATTTAAATAAGTCTTAATTAAAAATAGATAAATAAAGATAACCCCCGCAACCTTTTGGTTGCGGGGGTTTTATTCCTAAACGTATATTAAGTTAAATTTATTTACTATATTCTACACTTACAAGTTTATATATTAAAGCGCCTGTAACGCTGTTAGCACCGTAGCAAACTAATGCGTGAGCATATTCTGTTAAAAGTGCTTTATAAGGAATAGTTGTTGATGCGCTTTCTTGTATGGTAAGATATTGAGAAATGCCGGTATTCTTGTTTTCGTTTACGTTAAAACGAAGTTTATTAACTTTTACCTTTTCGTTTACTTCATCACCGTTAACCGATAGGGACAATGCATTTTCTAATTGAGCAACGTGAGTTATTAAAAGACTTTTTGCTTCTCCGTAAGACGCTGAAACGACAGGGAGCGTTGCGCTGGATTCTTTTTCAACTTTTAAGTTTCTCAAAGCAAATAACAATTCTGCGTTATCTATCGCCGTCTTAAAGGTGTATGCGTAAGTTTGTTCAATCGTATCTTCTTCGCTAGCGTATATTATCTTGTATGAAGATTGATTATAGAAAATTGAATACTCGTTTTCCATTTTAGAAACGTTGTAAACGGGAGTTTTAAGAGACGTATCGGCAGATAAAATTTGAGTTTTTTGCACTACTTTCGAATAGATAGGTGCAAACGATAAACCCGCAGGCAAGAAATAAACGTCACTTTTAATAGTTTCAACGTAATCTCCGCTACCCTCTCCGTTAACCTTGTAAGTCGTGTTAAGGTTAAGCGTTGCTGATAGGTGATAAATATTGCCCGTTTCCGCCGTCAAATCGATATCTGTTGCAACTGCATAATCGGGCATATCGTTTTTAGTGACCGTCTTAAATGAAACCTTATATTCTCCGTTAGCAGAAAAATCGAAATCTTCTTTTTTAATTAAAGAAGAGCGTGATATATTCTCGTATTCACCAAAAGAAACGGCGTAGGTTAGCGTTTCTCTATAACTCGAACCGGGTTCATTAGAGCCGTTAAACGAGTTATTGAAAGATAACGGCGCCAAGCCTGTACAACCGGACGAAATTAGCAGAATAAGAGAGAGTGAAAGGGCTGAAATAATAGTAAAAAATCTTTTCATTTCGTTCTCCGTATATTTAACTGTAATATATAATAACACAAATATAAAAAATTGTAAAACTTTGTGATAAAAAAACTAAAAAAGTTTGTAAAATATGATACAATATAAATATGGTTAATTTAATTACGGTTAATTCTTATTTTGATTTATTTCCAACGCTTGTTTCAAGACTTGGCGAAGAGAAGTTAAACGGTAAGAAAAATTTAATATTTTGCGAAGCAAAAGTATCGCTTATGGTAGAGCGATATATTTGTGCGCTACGTGGTGGCACTTTTAATACCGAAGTGTATTCGTTCGGTAAATATTTGTCTGCAAAAAAGAAAATTGATAAACTGTTATCGAAAGAGGGTTCGTCAATGGCGGTAAAGCGCATTTTAACTTACACGCCCTTAACCCGCTTTAATAAAAGCAGGGCAAGTTTAGCCCCCACTATGTACGATTTGATTATTCAGTTAAAGAGCGCAAAGATTAGCCCTAACGACATTGCTCGTGCAAGTGAGAGCGTCACGGGTGTTTTGAAAAATAAATTAGTTGATATTAGTGCGGTTTACGGCGACTATGAAAAGTTTATAAAAGAAAACGGCTTTGAAGACCAAAGTTCGTATTTGTCGTATCTACCAGAAGTCATAGCAGAGTCGCAAGAGATAAAAGATACCGACGTATTTTTGGTTGGGTATAGTGGTTTTACCGCTCAAATGCGCTCGGTTATATCTGCGCTATTAGACAACGCCAAAAGTCTTACCGCCGTGCTTGTTGAAGGGGAAAACGAACACCTTTTCGTTAACGAAACGGCAGACGCTATTAGAGAGATTTGCGTTAGCAAAAAAGCCACTTTAAGCCAAGAGAAAATACATAGCGATTATTTATTAGAAAGTAAAATTATTGCGGAAAATTTATTTAGCGTCCAAAAGAAAGGGGCGTTAAAGGACAAAATAAAGACTGATAAAATACACGTTCTTTCTGCAAGACATCCTGCAGACGAAGTAAAAAAAGTAGGGTGCGCTATAAAACAACTTGTGATGGGAAAAGGTTGCAAATATAAAGATATTTCTATTGCCTTGCCCGACGCAAATATATATGCGGATGAACTTGAAAGCGTTTTTAGCGATTTAGATATTCCGTATTTTTTAGACGAGCAAAAATTATCTGACAATCACCCTTTGGTTACCCTTATTTTATCTTACCTAAACGCATATCGAAAAGGGTTAGAAAGAAAAGAACTTTGCGCATTTTTCAAAAACCCCTTGTTTTCGGGCGATAAAAAATTAACTGATGCGCTTGAAAATTATTT
>JAGCIP010000079.1 GCA_017648525.1 Clostridia bacterium | reverse complement strand
TAATGATAAGGGCGAGCCTATAAGCACTGGCAGTGGCTTTATAATAAATAAAGATGGTTGGTTTATTACAAATCATCATGTTATGGAAAATGCTTATTCCGCAAAAGCGTACTTTGATATTATAGATAGTGAAGAAGGCAATAGATATACAGAATTAAATATTTTAGGTAGTGTTTATGATGATTCGGAAAAAGATATTTATATTGGCAAATTAAGTCATTATAAAAAAATAGAAAGTTATTATAATTCAATTTTATTTACTGAAGAATATTCACAAGGAGAAATGTCTTATAGCCTTGGTTATCCTAATTCGTCAGTTAGTATGCAAATTAACGCGGGATTAATTTTAGAAGAATATTCCGATATTTATAGTAAAGTCAATAACGTTTTTTATATTTTGTCAGATAGTTATATTGCACCTGGCAGTAGTGGCGGAATACTTATTAACGAAGATTTTGAAGTGATAGGAATAACTGCGATGGGATTATATGCGGATAGTAGCAAAACAGTATATATTGCGGGTGGTTCTATACCTACATTTGTATTTAAGAAATTTTTATCAAATCTAAATGAAAATAATTTAATACCCTTAAACCAATGATTAAAGGAGATAAACTAATGAAACAAATTAAAAGAACGAGTATAATTATTACTATCTTGTTGTGTGTTTTAACATCAATTTTTTCACTTACTGCTTGTGGTAAAGTTGCAGTAGAAAATGTAGTGTTAGACAAATCAACAGCAACAATTAAGGTGGAAGAAACTTTACAATTAATGGGCACTGTAATTCCAAACGATGCTACCGAGTCAACTATTTCTTGGCAATCATCAGCCGATTCTGTTGCAACTGTAAGCGCTACAGGTTTGGTAATAGGTATTGGAGAAGGAACTTGCACGATTACCGCATCTGCTGATGGCAAGTTTGCTGTGTGTGTAATTACTGTAAAGAAAAAAGCTCCAGACTTAAAATCGTTATATCAAAAATATTGCGACGGTAAGTCATGGGCAGAGGTGGCTTCAGATGGATCATATCTTGATATTGACGATAACCCATATGATTTTGATGATTATTATATTGAAGCAGCAGATACTGCAATTCAATTGCTTAATGAAGCAATGGGTTTACCATCATCTCTATATAACGATATGTTGCAAACAACTTGGTCTATGGGAAAACAGCAAGAAACATATGAAAGCATAGGTATAAAAGTTTCTTGGACTTACCATCCCGATAAAGGACTTGAAGTCACATATAAATTGCTTGATGTGTAATAGGTTTTTGTAAGGGTATTATTTTTTAGACGGTTAAAAGTGTAGCGCACTAAACTTTGCTCTGCAAAGTCGTGTGTTTTTGCAAAGCAAAAAGTAAAGGATAGCGAAATTTCGCTATCCTTTTATATCGTCTAAAAAATCCCTTATAGGGTATCCATAATGGGTGCTTTTTTTTTACACGATTGCGCCTAACGCTCCGCTAAATATTAGATAAGTTAAAGGTATTGTTACTATACATAATATAGTTGATAGTAATACAAATACAGATGCCGACTCGCTATCCCCACCAAATTTTACCGCAAACAAGGCAGAACTTGTTGCAGACGGCATTGAAAATAAAAAGAATATAACGTATTTAACCACAACGCTTACAGGCAAAAATACTACTAACAAAACGGATATGCAAGACATTACGGCTAATTTCATAACGCATACTACGTATGCCCATTTGTCTAAAAACAACTGTTTTATCTTTACGTTTGCGAGGCGCATGCCTATAACGAACATAGAAAGTGGGGTTACCATATTGCCAACTTGGTCTAAACTGCCCATAATTTTTGATAAAGCGTTTTCAAGGACAGTCCCTTTTTCGGCAAGTTGTGCTATCGGTTGCTTTATTATAAAGAAAAATAACGCACCTATAACAACGGCAATTATGGTTGGATTAAGTAGCACCTTTTTAAGTGAAACTTTAGTTTTATCCTTGGTTATCATATAAACGCCAACAGTCCAGTTAAGAATATTAAAAATAGAAATTACAACCGCAGCGTAAATGATAATTTCGCCCGCATAAGGCGTATCTGCAAACAACATTTGTAGAAACGGAATTCCCATAAACCCACAATTAGAAAAACAACTTGCGTATTTAACTATTCTCACCTTTCTATCGTCGTTTTTATTAGGAAAAAGCAATGCAACTAACCCGAACATTGCAAAATGAACGGCAGTTGCAAGCAAGGCAACGAATAGAATATTTATAGCGATACTCGCCGTATAGGTTTCTTGAAAACTCATAAAAACCAAGAGTGGTTGACAACCGTATAGAACTATGGTTGAAATCGCACCCGCAGAACTTTCATTGAGCAACTTCCCCTTAACCAACAAAAAGCCTGGCACGGCTAAAATAACTAATGAAACAACTACTATTAACACACTTAAAAAATCAATCTGCATTATTCATTTTCCTTTTGTTCGTTAAAAGATTTTTCATACAACTCAAAATCGGTTATATTAGTAAATTTATTTTCAAAAAAATACTTTGCAAGTGCTTTCTCGTCGTCTATATTTTCGGGAATGAACGCACCCGCCGTTATAGGTTGGCTATCGTGATGATAATCGGTGCCCGACATTCCTACAAGATTGTTTTCCGTGCAAAATTTTTGCGCTAAATCGTTTCCATTATCGTGATGATAATGCCCGTTAAAACTTTCCGCACCATGCATAAAGCGTGGATTTCCCGCCTTTACGCCCGACCTAAAGGGGTGAGTTTGATACATAAATATTCCGTTTTTTTCCGCAAGCAAAAATAATTCTTCTTGCGACAAATTAAACAAATGCGGATTATCGTATAAAAATACTCTGTCAAAGCCCAAAAGCATATACTCTGTATTCGTAGGAACGCACCTTACTTCTAAGCCGAAAAATGTTTTTATACCGTTATTTTTGCAAAGCATAGAAAACTCGTCGTAAATCTTAAAAAAGTAATCTATTTTTTCTTTATCGGTTTGACCTTGATAATAATCTTCATAATATTTTTTAGAAAAATGGTTGGTAACCATTATAGCACCGTAACCGCTTTTCTTATATTTGCTTATAGTTTTTTCTATATCCCCGTCACCGCACGGGCTAAAACCTTTTATGTGACAATGCGTTTCTAACTTAATCATAAACAGTTTAAAATCTCCTGATATACTTTTCTATCGCTCATACCCTTGTTTACGGCAAGTAAAAGCGCCGTAGTATCAAAACGTGCGTCGTGAAAACCTGTTTTTGAACCAAAAATACGTTCTGTTGCGTTTTGTATTTCAATATCGTCTATATCAAAAAACGCACATAGTTCAGATAATTTCGGGTATTTATACCCCTGCCCGCTTGAACGTGGAAGTTTACATAATGGAGTGCTGTTTTTCATACTGCAAAATTTATCTTTTACGCAAAATTGCTTATTTATTCTTTCAAACTCCGCACTCATAAACATAGCGTCAAATGAAATATTATGTGCAACAACTAAATCGGCGCTTAAAAAATCTTTTTCAATTTGTTCGGCGTAATCCTTAAATCGTTTACCGCCCGAAAACACCCTTAACTTTTCGACCGAAAAGCCATGCACTAAAAATGCACTATATTCCACTTGGTCTACGGTAAAGAAAAAATTGCGTGCGGACAACTGGTCGCCACTTTGCATAACGTAAGACAACTGACAAATTTGACCGGGACGCAACCCGCTTGTTTCGGTATCAAAATAAATAATCATAATCTTAAATTAAAGGGCAAAACGAAACCGTTTTGCCCAAATGTTTTTATTCTTTTTCCTATTAGTTCAAAAGGTCTTGATATCTTTCAGGATACTTAACTACACCGCTATCTTTTCCGTAAATGTAGTCGTCAAGAATTTTAGTTTCTCTCTTTGTAAGTTCGTTTGCAACTTCGGTAGAATAAATACTTTCAAATAAACTGTAAAGATAAGTTCCTTCGTAATCTTCCCACTTTTCAAATCTAGTCTCAAGTTCAGTAGCCCAACCATCTCTATCTAAATCTTTGCCTTCAACAAAGTTTAAATATTTTACAAGCGTGTCATAGTTATAAGTGCTATCAAAAACTTGTGAGTAAAACACGATATGATAACCATAATCGGTTGCAACCATAACGTAACTATTTGCGCCCATTTTTGTTCCGTTAATACCTAAAAGCATTTTGCACGCTTCAGAGAACTCACTTTCGTAAGTTTCCAAGTTGTTACCGTGTGCAGCATAACCAAGATAGGTGTTGAGTGAACCGTCGTCAGTAGAGAAAGCGAACAATAATTCGTTTATCTTTTCTCTATATTCTGTTACGCTACCATCTACAGCATTATATATTCTATAAATATAAGAGTTATCGGTAGTAGGAGAGGTCTTTTTAGCGCCGTAAAGATAAGTTTCCATCATTTCAAGGAAAGCGTCAAGTCCGTATTCAATAACGCTATCTACTCTATATTCGGGAGCGTAATCTTCCGCATTTTTGTCTGCATTAGGATTTAACAAAGTGGTCGTACCCTTAAAACCAAGACTATTATTAGCATCTTTTGCAAAGGTGTAGTCCCCTGTAAACTTTTCACCGTCAAAATCGTAACCAGCGGTAATCCAAGTTGAACGCAAATCTTTTGCGGTAATGCTATTGAAAATTTCACGTCTTGCCTTGTCACGGTCTGCGTTAGATGCGTTTGGATTTTTAGCATCGTATTCAGCAAGTTCTGCAAGTTGAGCGTCGCTAGCACCTAAAAGAAGGTTGTAAACGTAACCATATTGACCGTTGTTGCAAACTAAAATCGGGTCTTCTGCCGTTGCTG
>JAGCIP010000078.1 GCA_017648525.1 Clostridia bacterium | reverse complement strand
CTATTAGTAATAGCGCTTGACTTTTTTTATACCTAAATATGTCAATCTTAACTATCTTGTCTTTATCACTATTAGATGTGTAACCAACCGAAGTATAATCGGTTAAATCACTTATAACTTTAACAGCGTTTTGAACAACGGTTTCAAGGTTATCAGCGTGGTCCTTAAATGCCGATTTTATAGCCCCTACTTCCTTGCTTGTCAATTTGCTTTTATCCATCAATTCCGCAACGTAAAGTTTATACGCTTCTATGGACGGCACTCTACCACTACTCGTGTGCAATTGTGATAAAAACCCTAATTCTTCAAGTTGAGCAAGTTCACTACGAACGGTTGCAGAACTTACGTCCTTTAAGTGATTTTCGGCAATACTTTTACTAGAAACGGGTTGCGCTGTGGAAATATAATCGTCAACCACGATTTGTAATATCTTTCTTTTTCTTTCGGAAAGCTTCATTTTTCACCCTTTGGCACTTAAATCTTGTTTTTGTTAGCACTCAACACGTTTAACTGCTAACTTCAAAGTAATTTTACAACTATTATTTTCCTTTGTCAAGTGTTTATGCAAGAAAATTTAAAATAAAAAGCGGAGAAAAATCAAAAACCTTTCCCCGCAAATATATTTAGTATTTACCTTGCTAATTATTCAGTTCGAAGTGCAACAACAGGGTCTTTTTTCGCAGCGCTTTTCGACGGAATAAAACCTGATATAAAGTTTAGCGTTACACTTATTAAAACAAGTATTATTGCCGCATCTATCGGTAAAATCGCCCTTAAAGTATTAAGACCTGTTAGCGCTTGTAGAATTATATTTATAGGTATACACAAGGTGTAAGTAACTAAAACGCCTAAAAGTCCAGAAGTAAAGCCGATAATAATAGTTTCTGCATTAAACAAGTTAGCAACGTCTCTCTTTGACGCACCTATTGAACGCAAGATACCGATTTCTTTTGTTCTTTCTTGAACGGAGATTAGAACAATAACTGAAATCATTATAGACGAAACTACAAGCGAAATAGAAACGAAAGCAATTAAAACGTAAGTTATCGCATCAATTATAGTGGTAACGGAAGACATTAAAAGTCCAACGTAATCGTTGTAGTGAATTTGTTGTTCTTCTCCAACTACTTTATTATAATTTTTTATTTCATCTGCAATAATATCTTTATTTTCAAAAGTAGAAGTATAAATATTTATCGTAAACGGAACGTCTAAATCTAAACAACCAAACTTTACTAAATTATCTTCGTAATTAGATGTTGAAAATTCAGTTAATTCATTATAATAAACGGCAATAGCACCATCTTCTAAAGAATTAAGCATAATACTTAATGCACCTGCTTTTTGAGCATCAGTTAAAGAAGACGTGCTTGCATTAACTTGATTTTTTATGGTTTGTTTTGCCATTAGTTCAAGGGCGGGACTTACGTAAATTAAAATCTCTTCGTCCGTTGCTTGCCCTAAATATGATTCTAAAACAGATTTTTCAACCCCTAATTGTTGAGCGTATTGCGTAAGCACTCCGTCAATTATTTGCGCCTTAAAAGTGGCGTCGGTTAAAAATCTAGTTTTAAGCGCTTGCGTAACGTTTTCCAAGTTTTCTTGTTCTGCGTTTAAGCACAAAATTTCTAGGTAAAGTTTAGCCTTTTCTTGTTCGTTAAGTTTATTAACAGAATTTTTGAACTCGGTTGCCTTTTCGCTATCACTTAATTGCTCAATAGCGGTATCAAAGGGCAAACCTGTTAAAACGTCGATTTTAGGATTTGCTTTTTGGGCAATAACAACTTCACTTTCTCCTGCTTTATTTATAACGTACTCGGTTAAAAGTTTGGTATAACCTATTCCCGAAGAAAGCATTGCGACGTCCGCATCAGCCTTTGGCTTGATTATACCCGTAATCTTGAGTTCTAAAGAACGCTCATAAACACTTTCCATTAGGAGTTCACTCGTATCAATATAAACGCCGTCGCCCCTATTTTGATATTTGTCAGCAGGCAAAACTACCCTAAACTTCAAATTTCGTAATTGCTCGTAAGTGTATTTTTCGCCAGACCTTTCAACCGTTTCACCCCTTGCGGATGCATCTATAAATTCGTTGACTTCTTCTCTACTAATTAAACCTAAGGCATATAAAGTAAGGTCTGAAAGTTCATTGTTTTCATTAACGATTAAAACAACTTCATCATGCTCGTTTGGCCAAGCGCCACCATCAATGAGTTCATATTGGTCGTAAATCAATTTATTGATAAGTTCGCCGTCATTAACCCCAGACAATAATTCTTGCCACAAACCAGACGCACCCGGCATGAACGACGACATAGACGATAGACTGTCTGAATTAGACTCAAATCCACCCGCATAATTTCCGTTGTTTATTAAACCTTGCACGTATTTAGTAAGAACTTCTTTCATAAGTTCGTTAGTGTCTGATTTTAATAAAACACCTTTTGCGTCCTTAGTGTAAATATCTAAATCAAGGTCATACTCATATTTAATACCAGAAACTGCTTTATGTAAAGCCGACTTTTCATCTTTCATCTCTTTATCTAAAAAGGCTTTGAAAGACTTTAAATCGTTCTTGGTTGTACCCGTGGTCGTTAAGGCGTTAGCCATTTCAATTAAAATAGGGTTTTCGTAAACGGCATCATTACCGTGTTTAACTTCTTCTCCGCCCAAGCCCATAAAGGTTTCCATAAGCGAAGTTAAGTCCATAGAATCCGTTTCAATGGTTATAGGGTAAGAAGACAACGTGCTTTCTTGAACGCTGTTTATGTATGCCGTCGTTCCTTGCGAAACTGCAAGAATAAGCGATATGCCTATAATACCGATTGAACCTGCAAAAGACGTGAGTATTGTTCTGCCCTTTTTGGTAAACAAGTTGCGCATTGAAAGTTTAAACGCCGTCCAAGCACTCATTTTAGCCTTGTTTTTCTTTTTTGTTTTCGGGGCTTTTTCTATTTCTATTCTTTCTGCCTTTTCTTCGGCTTCGGAATAAGGGTTAGTGTCTTCTACTATTTCGCCGTCCACAAGCCTAACGATACGATTTGAGTATTCTTCTGCTATTTCGGCGTTATGGGTAACCATTATAACCAACTTTTCCTTGCTGATTTCCTTAATCAACTCCATAATTTGAACGCTAGTTTTACTGTCCAAAGCGCCCGTAGGCTCGTCGGCAAGTAAAATTTCCGGCTCGTTAACCAAGGCTCTTGCAATAGCAACCCTTTGACATTGACCGCCCGAAAGTTGATTTGGGCGCTTAAAATATTCGCCCTTTAATCCTACTTTATCAAGTGCCGATTTAGCACGTTTTATTCTTTCTTCTTTTGAAACACCCGCAATAGTAAGCGCAAGTTCAACGTTCCCTAAAACCGTTTGATGCGGAATTAAGTTATAACTTTGGAAAACAAATCCTATTCTATGGTTTCTATAAGCGTCCCAACTTCTATCATTAAAACCTTTGGTGCTTTGCCCTTCTATTATTAGGTCGCCGGAAGTATATTTATCCAACCCGCCAATAATATTGAGCGTGGTGGTTTTTCCACAACCAGACGGACCTAAAATGGACACAAACTCGTTTTTACGGAAACAAATATCAATTCCTTTAAGTGCGTGCACGTCTCCACTTGGCACTTCGTATACTTTTGTTATGTTTTTTAAGCGCAACATATTTTTGCTCCTTAAATTTATTCTACTTTACCCATTTTAATTGTCGATAATAATGATAACATTACAAACTGAAAAAATCCTTGAAAACACGCATTATTTTCAAGGATGTTTGTCGAAATTACATAATTTCAGTAACAGCGTTGACAAAACCCGTAACGTCGTCTATTTCCAACCCTTCAAGCAACCTTGCTTGTTCGTAAAGAACGATTGCGTAAGTTTTAAGAAGTTCTTTATCCTTCTCAAAGGCGGTTTTAAGTGACTGTAAAATTTTGTGAGTACTACTTATTTCAAGCACTTTTTCCGCACGAACTTTACCGTCAGCATTAGGCATTGAATTAAACACCTTTTCCATTTCAATAGACACGTCGCCCAAAGCGGTTAAGCATACGGGGTAGTTTACAAGTTTAGACGTTAACTTAACTTCTTTAACCTTGTCGCCAAGCGCATCCTTAATGGCCAAAAGTAAATCTTTAAGTTCTTCACTCTTTTCTTCTAATTCTTTTTTCTCAACGTCGGTATCTAACGAGAAATCTGCTTCTGAAACCGACTTAAATTTCTTGCCGTCGTAATCAATCAAGATTTTTGCAACGAATTCGTCAACTCCATCTTTAAAGAATAAAATTTCGTATCCCTTATTCATTGCCTTTTCAATTTGCGGTAAAGATTTAATCTTTTCATAACTTTCCCCGCAAGCGTAATAAATATCTTGTTGCCCTTCTTGCATTTCCTTAACGTATTCAGCAAGCGAAACGAGTTTTTCCTTTTTGCTTGAATAGAACATCAAGAAATCTTTTAACTTATCTTTGTTCATGCCAAACCCAGCGTAAACGCCAAACTTGATTGAAAGCCCAAATTCCGCAAAGAGTTTTTCGTAATTTTCTCTATCGCTTTCCATCATTTTCTTTAATTCAGCCGAGATTTTCTTTTCCAAGCCGTTGGCTATTGCCTTAACTTGTCTATCTTGTTGCAAAATCTCACGAGAAATGTTTAGGCTAAGGTCGCTAGAATCTACAACACCTTTAACGAAACCGAAATAATCAGGAATAAGTTCGTCGCACTTTTCCATTATCATAACGCCGTTGCAGTGAAGTTTTACGCCTTTTTTGTAATCCTTAGAATAATAATCATAAGGTGCACGTGCAGGCACAAAAAGTAGCGTATCGTAAGTAACAGCGCCTTCGATTTTTGCATAAACGCTCTTAAGGGGGTTTTGATAATCGTGGAATTCATTTTTATAAAATTCATTTAAGTTTTCTTCAGTAACTTCCGCCTTTGGTTTTTTCCATAGCGGGACCATACTGTTAAGCGTTTTTAACTCACTAACTTCTTCGTATTCGGGCTTGTCGTCAGGCGTCCCTTCTTTTTTCTTGGTAACCGTAGTCATCATATTTATAGGATATCTAATGTAATCACTATATTCTTTTACCAAAGAAGTGATTTTATATTCTTGCAAGAAGTCGGAATAATTATAATCTTCTCCGTCCGCCTTTAAATAAATTACGATTTTAGTGCCAAGTCCGTCTTTTTCGGTTTGCTCTATCGAATAACCTTCAACGCCTTTACTTGACCATTTATAAGCCGTTTCGCTACCATAAGCCTTTGTATAAACGTCAATTTTATCGGCAACCATAAACGCAGAATAAAAACCAACGCCAAATTGACCTATTAGTTCGTTATCGGTCTTACCTTCGTTATTTTTCTTAAAAGCAAGCGTGCCAGATTCTGCAATCGTTCCTAAATTCTTTTCTAAATCTTTATCGGTCATACCTATACCGTTATCTTCAATAGTAACGGTACGATTTTCTTTGTCAAGTGTGATTTCAATCTTAAAGTCTGATTTAACTGCAGTATCAGTTAGAGAAATAAACTTTAACTTATCTATTGCGTCACTTGCGTTTGATATAAGTTCACGCAAAAATATTTCTTTATTAGTGTAAATTGAGTTAATCATTAAATCTAATATTCTTTTAGATTCGGTCTTAAATTGTTTCATTTTTTATCTCCCGTCGTTTTTAGCACTCTTAACCTTTAAGTGCTAAAATATATTATAATCGCTTGCTAAAAAAAGTCAACTTATTTTAATATAAATTTACTTTTTTAATAAAATTAACCGACGAGTATAAATACCCGTCGGTTATCCGTTAATTTTTAGCCCTTACTTAATTTCTATGTTTTTCTTTGGCAACTCTCTTTTGTCCTTTTTAGGAACGATTAAGTTTAGCGTGCCGTTGTCATATTTTGCTTTAATATCTTCTTCGGTAACGGCATCTCCAACGTAAAAACTTCTTGAACAAGAAAAACTGCGTTCACGGCGAACAAATTTGTCGTTTTCTTCCTTTTCGTCTCTTTTTGCTTCCACCGTAAGATAACCGTTTTCGAGAGTCAACGCTATGTCCTTTTTATCAAAACCCGGCATATCTACAAATAACTCATAGCCCCCGTCGGTTTCTTTAATATCAGTTTTCATAGCACACTCTTTAACACCGTAAAATACCGGCTTAAAGAAATCGTCAAACGCATCGTCAAAAAATTTGCCAAAAGACAAATCGTTGTTTCTTCTACTTAAATAGTTTCTCATAATATATACTCCTTTATATAAATTTTTTATTTAGCACTCTTTTTGTATGAGTGTTAGCACTCTACATTGTCGACTGCTAATTTTATTATATACTAAATTTTTTGTTTGTCAAGGGTTTTTGTGAAAAAATTTTAAAAAAATTTAAGCGTGTGAAAATCATCACACGCTTATTTTTTGTCTTTATTTTAATTTTATACTTAATTGTATATTGTTTTAATAATATATTCGGCGTATTTTTTTGCAACGTTTACACCAGAAACACTTTCAATTCCGTCAAAGAAAGCGTTTGAATTTACTTCACAAACGATAGGCTCGCCGTCCTTTCCGTACAACAAATCAACACCGCAATAGTCAAGCCCTAAAATTTCCGCACAATTTTCCGCAACAGCCTTAAAACTTTCGGGAAGTTCTATTTTAACCCCTTGACCGCCCTGTCCAACGTTTGAACGGTAATCATTATCGTTGCGCCTTTCCATACAAGCAACGGCTTTTCCGCCGATTACTATAACCCTAACGTCCACGCCCTTTTTGAAAGGAATATACTCTTGGAATAGATGTGGTTTTAGTTTTACTTGGTTCATTATTTTTAATAATTCAGCTTTATCGTTTGCTAGGTGTACACCTTTACCCATAGAGCCGAAACTTTCTTTCACTATAATAGGAAATCCCAAATTTTGGAAAATACTATTTACCCATTCATCTTTAATTTCCCCGTCGTTTTTATAACAAAGTGCGCCGAAAATAGTTTTTGGAAATTTTACGCCCTTGCCCGTAAGTGCGATATAGGTTTGACCTTTATCGTCACAGACCCTAACGGCGTCATGCCGATTGAAAAGACGAAGTCCGCTCTTTTCAAGAATTTCCGAAAGATATTTGTCCTTGTCAAGATAAATGGCAAAATCTGGTGCGCAAATATCTATCAAAGTTTCTTTTCCGTCCACTTGCACACGTGAAAAACCGTCAGATATTATGTCTATATCCACGCCAAGATTATTAAATTCGGTTTTAAGTCTTTCCGCCTGATGCACGCTTTGCTCTGGCACCAAGAACGGATTTATGAATATTACGCCTTTCATATTTTTTGCTCCATAAATATAATTATACTATAAAAACCGCCTTTCGACAAGGGGTTTTTTGAAAATTTTGTAAACAATATTTTTAAAAAAAGTATTGACAAAACGGCTATCCCGTGTTATGCTCTAGGTGAAAATACAGATAAGGAGTGGAAAGACGAAAATCTTTAACGGAGGTGCAGACCAATGAATAGTGACCCCCCAATATCAACCACCCGAGTGTTAATTTTAACAAGGGAAATTAACAAAACGCTATAGTCGGTTAAAATCCTTAAAGAAGATTTTAAGCCGAGAGAAAAGTTAAAAAGGAACTGCGTTATCCCTTGTTAAAATTAATAGATATCGGGTATATACGCAAACTTAATAAATATTATAAACGGCGCTTGCAGTTTTGCAAGCGCCGTCTTATTTTTTATAATGTTAGAATAATCCACTAATAATTCCGTCTTCTGATACGTCTATTTTTTCCGCTGCGGGAACTTTTGGTAGACCAGGCATTGTCATAATGTTACCAGTAAGTACTACCACAAACCCAGCACCAGCCGATACTTTTACCGAACGAGCGGTTATCTTAAAGCCGGTGGGTGCGCCAAGTTTAGTCATATCGTCAGAGAAAGAGTATTGCGTTTTTGCAATACATACGGGGCAACCGCCAAAGCCCAACTTTTCAAGCGTGGCAATTTGTTTTTCGGCTTCTGGAGTAAAGATTACCCCGTCCCCACCGTAAACCTTAACGGCGACACTATCAATTTTTTCTTTTATGCTTTGTTCACTTTCATAACTGAAAGTAAAATCGTTTTCCTTTTCGCAAAGTTTAACGACTTCTTCTGCAAGAGCAACACCGCCTTTACCGCCGTCCGCCCATACGGTTGAAAGAACTACGTTAACGCCAAGTTCTTTGCACTTTTCAATAACCAACTCAATTTCCTTGTCCGTATCGGTTGGGAAACGATTAACCGCAACCACAGACGGAAGTTTATAAACGTCTTTAATATTGTGAACGTGTCTTAAAAGGTTAGGTAATCCTTTTTCCAAAGCATTTAAGTCTTCGTTATTAAGTTCGGTTTTAGCAAGACCGCCGTGCATTTTTAACGCTCTAATAGTGGCTACGATAACAACCGCATCGGGTTTAAGTCCCGCCAAACGGCACTTGATATCCAAGAACTTTTCTGCGCCTAAATCCGCACCGAACCCCGCTTCTGTAACCGCATAATCGCCAAGTTTCATTGCCATTTTGGTTGCTATAACAGAGTTACAGCCATGCGCAATATTCGCAAACGGACCGCCGTGAACAAATGCAGGCGTACCTTCAAGCGTTTGCACCAAATTCGGCTTTAACGCATCTTTAAGCAATGCCGTCATAGCGCCTTGCGCATTTAATTGACCTGCCGTTACAGGCTTATCG
>JAGCIP010000077.1 GCA_017648525.1 Clostridia bacterium | reverse complement strand
GTTCGAATCCCTCTTTCTCCGCCATTAGAGACCTAATCCGAATTCAATTCGGGTTAGGTTATTTTATCAACAAGGAGAGTGTATTGATGAGAAAAATTTTTGTACCTTTACTTTTAATTATTTGTTTGATATGTATGCCGGGATGCAGCACAAATGTAAGTACAAATACAATGGAGAAACATGTTGTGCAAATTACAAAAGAAAATTATGAAAAATATATCACAATAGAAACTAATGTTGTAAGTGGAGATTCGTCAAGCACTATTTACCATTATTTTAGAGGAGCATTAACTTATGGCTTTTATGACAATGTGGTTATAAGCTATAATTTTACTAGTACCTCGGGAGATGTGTCTAAAGAAATCTTGCCTTTGAACGTTGGTGGTTGTGCGACTATTATAACCATTAGTTCAAGATATGGAAGATCTAATTATGAAATAACTAATGTTTCAGGTACAATTATATATTGGATTTAAGAGGTTGTTAAAATGACATTAAATGAGTTTCATTTCATGATTGGTCAAACGTTAATGTATTGTCAAGTAATCGAGCATGATGTAAAATATATCTATGCAGCAATGCATGTTGGGAGGTTTGAAGATAATTTAGAAGAAATCAAAAAATACTCACTTGGTCAAACACTTCAAAAATTACGGGAACTTGATTTTAGTGACGAAAATTCATATATTTCCGCAGATGATTATAATTTTTTAAAACAAATGACCAAAAAACGAAATCACTGGTGTCATAAAACATATCAAAATTTCTTATACAATAATAATTTTTTGCAAAGTAAGGAGTTTGAGAATGAGTATCGCAAATTGAAACGAGATAATGAACGATTCTCAAATGTCTATAAGATTTTAGAAAAAATACGTATTCAAGCACTAAAAGATTATGGAAGAGTTAAATAGTAGTTTTACGTACCTAATCTTCCGCCAGCAAAAAAACGACAAATGGTAATAGGTTTTTAGGGGCTGTTCATAAATTAAAAAAAGTGTTATAGTGGTGTGCTATTACTCTTTTAATTTTATGAATGATTAAAACGTGGTTTAACCTTTTTTGCAAGTCTTAGTTTAGTCGATAATGTTTAATGCGTCGATTTCTACGTGGCAAGACAAGACGTCTGTTTTTTTGTAACCAAAAGATTTAAAAATCTTTTCAAGTAAAAGCATCATTTTTTGCATATAAGTTACAATATAACCTTCTGCAACCATGTGTCCAGTAGAAGATTTCTTACGCCCTGCGTAATCCCATTTCTTGTCGACGTAGCCTTCGTGGCGAGTGCCACTATATTTAGACAATGATTCTGGATGTTTTTTTACAAGTTGTTCTACTATAAAATTATTGAAATGAGAGATGCGATAATGAGAACCGTCACTATTAGGTAACCATTGATAGTTCATGCGGTTAAACTCTAACACTTTACCTGGGTCGTCAATTTCAATTGCGTATTTTATCGTCATACTTACTTTTGCTTTCAAGCCATTTGTTAAGGTAAATTCATAATCCTTAACGGAGAATTTGCCAGATAGGCCGTAAGGGAAAAAGTAGATGCCGATATCATCATCTTTTACTTTACTGCCAAAGAAAGGAAATTTTGCTTTAGGAAAATTCTTTTTATTGATAACAATGCTCTTATCAAACACGCATTGATATTTTGTGGCGTAAGATGCTACACCAAAAAAGTATTTTGGCGAAAAAATTTCCATTCCTTTTTCAAATCCTTTAGTCATTGCACAAGTTGCAGCGTCGCTTGGCGCATTAAAATTAATTTTCTTTCCCATAATAAACTCCTTATTGTTTTTTACAGACTATACCGTCAAAACGCTTAAAATTTCTCTATGACGTGTACGTTGGGTAGTATAGCACGAAACTATAAATTTGTCAATTTAAAAAACGAATATTACATAACAAGAAATTTCTTGTTTGTTTTGAATTGTTTATAGATGGAATTTGCAAAGCATAAAACTTGATTTGTTTTTCCTTTTTTGGTATAATAATTATAATGCGAGTTTTAATGCGTGCTTATAGCGCGTGTAAATGAAAGGAGAGGAAATGAAGTTAAATTATAAAAGAGTTATTTTAGTGGGATTTGCATTTTTTTTGATAACGGCGTTTTGGCAAGCCTACGATAAAACAATTCCGTTAATTCTTACTTACAAGTTTAATATGAAACAAACCCTTTCGGGTGTTGTTATGGCTTTTGATAACGTTTTAGCGGTGTTTTTGTTGCCACTATTCGGGGCTCTTTCCGATAAAACTAATTCAAGATTAGGCAAACGCACAGTATATATATTATTCGGCACTATTTTGGCGACCATATCCTTTATTTTCTTGCCACTAATAGGAAACGTTTGGATGTTCGTTGCCGTGCTTTTAGTCACCTTGATTTCTATGGCAACCTTTCGTTCGCCCGCCGTGGCTCTTATGCCAGACGTTACTATAAAGCCTTTGCGCTCTAAAGGTAACGCCATCATTAACCTTGTAGGAACGGTTGGGGGATTATTAGTTCTTGGCGTTGGCTTGGTGGTAAAAGTTGGCGAAAAAACAATGCATAACCTTATGACTTATTATATCGTTGTATGCGGTATTATTCTTTTGGGGTTGATAATCTTTTTACTTACCGTAAAAGAAAACAAGTGGGCGCAAGAGATGGAAGATGATACTAAAAAATATTGTCCGGAAGAAGTTTTGGATGAAAAAGAACAAGCGGAAAGCAATAAAAAACTTTCTAAAGGTGAATTGAAGTCTTTACTTTTGATTTTATCTTCGGTTGCTTTGTGGTATATGGGGTATAACGCAATAACTTCTAAATATTCGCTTTATGCGGACAACGTTTTGCATCAAAGTTACGACATGACTTTGTTGATAGCACAAGGTGCGGCGATTATCGCTTATCTCCCCGTTGGTATGATAGCGACAAAAGTCGGCAGAAAGACAACAATATTAGCAGGTGTAGTAATGCTTGCACTTTCGTTCTTCTTTGCAATATTTATTACGGCTAACAGTAGTCCTGTGCTCATGTACGTGTTGTTTGCGCTTGCGGGTATAGGCTGGGCAACGATTAACGTTAACAGTTTTCCTATGGTTGTTGAACTTGCTCGGGGTGGTAACGTTGGTAAATATACGGGCTGGTATTACACGGCAAGTATGTCTGCGCAAGTATTAACGCCGATATTATCGGGTGCAATTATGGACATTGCTGGAAACATGTTGCCACTTTTCCCGTACGCTTGTGTTTGCGTTGCATTTGCTTTCCTTACTATGTTCTTTGTTAAACACGGCGACAGTAAGCCATTAAAAAAGCAATCGGTATTAGAAAATTTTGACGTGGACGAGTAATAGCATTACAACTTGTTTTTAACGATTAAAGTTTGGGAGTAAGAAATGAAAGATTTTATCTATAACACGCCGACTAAAGTGTATTTTGGTTTGGATACCGAAAAGAAAGTCGGGGAGATAATTAAAGAATTTAGGCATAAAAGGGTAATGCTCCAGTATGGAAAGTCTAGCATAAAGAAAAGCGGACTTTACGACGTGGTGATAAATTCCTTAAAGGAAAACGGAATTGAGTTTGTGGAAATGGGTGGCGTTGAGCCGAATCCCAAGATTGAATTTGTTAGAGATGCTGTAAAACTTGCAAAAGCCGAAAAAGTTGATTTAATTCTTGCTGTTGGCGGTGGTAGTGTTTTAGATTCTTGTAAATATACCGCTCTCGGTGCAAAATCTGATTTTGACCCGTGGGATTTTGCTATCGGCAAGGCGAAACCTGTTGATGCGCTTAAAGTTGGGTGTGTCTTAACTATGTCGGCGGCGGGTAGCGAAATGAGTAATTCGGCAGTTATCACAAACCTTGCAGTAAATATGAAAAAAGGTTGTACTACCGAGTTTAATAGATGTGAGTTTGCTATTTGTAACCCTGCACTTACCTTTACGGTAGGGAAATATCAAACGGCGTGCGGTATTGTTGATATTATGACGCATACTATGGAGCGTTATTTTACAACCGAGCCAGAAGTTGAGTTGACGGATAGAATTGCGGAAAGTATACTAAAATCGGTTGTGATTGCGGGTGAAAAGGTTATTGAAAATCCTTGCGATTATGATGCTCGTGCGGAAATTATGTGGGCGTCTAGTTTGTCGCATAACGGACTTACCGCTTGCGGAAGATTTAACTATTTAGCCGTGCATCAGTTGGAACATGCATTGAGCGGAGAGTTTGATTTTATCGCTCACGGTGCGGGGCTTGCCGTATTAGAGCCGGCGTGGATGAGATATCAATACAAGGCAAATCCTAAAAGGTTTGCTCAGTTTGCAAGGCGTGTGCTTGACGTGGTTTGTGAAGACGATATAAAGGCATCTGAACAAGGCATTGAAAAATTAACGGAGTTTTTCGCTAAAATAGGTATGCCAACTAAATTGAGAGAATTCGGTATTCCCGAAACTTCTATGGCTAGGCTTGCTGAACTATGCACTTATGGTAAAACTCGTGTTATTGAAGGATATATTCCGCTTGATTATGACAACGTAAAAGAAATTTTTGATAGTTGTTATTAAAAAGGTGTGTTAATGATTAAAAACGTTTTTATTGATATAGACGACACCTTGCTTGATTTTGACAAAAACGCAACCTTAGCCGTGAAAATGGCGTTTGAAAAAGTTGGGCTTTGTTATAAAGATGAGTACGGTCCGTGGTTTTTGCAAATTAACGACGGGCTTTGGCGTTTAATCGAAGAAAAGAAACTTACTAGAAAAGGCTTGCACGAGCGTAGATTTAAGGGCGTTTTGAGCGAGTTTGGGTTAGTTGGCGACGGCGACCTAATAGAAAAATTGTTTAGAGAATTTTTATTCGATTTGGCTATACCTGTTGACGGGGCGGTGGAAATTCTCAAATACTTATCGGGTAAATACACCGTTTATGCGGCAAGTAACGCCATTTATCTTCAACAGGTTAATAGGCTTAAAAAAGCAGGTATGTACGAATATCTTGAAAGGTTGTTCGTGTCTGAAATTATAGGTTATAACAAGCCTAGTAAAGAGTTTTTTGACGCTTGCTTTAAGGAACTTGACGGCGCAACTGTTGAAAATACCGTTATGATAGGCGATTCGCTTACCGCTGATATAAAGGGCGCAAACGATTACGGTATGCGTGCTATTTGGTTTAATAAAAAAGGCGCAATCGAGCCTAACGAGAAAAATTATTTTGCTAAAGTAGATCGATTGCAAGATATTAAAAAATACTTGTAATATATCTTGTATATAGAGAGAAAAGGGAGTTACAATGCAAGAAGTTGCAAACTACAAGACTGAACTTGAAAAGAACGGGGTAATTGCATTCGTTCCAAAAGGGGACAGTATGTGGCCGATAATAAAAAACCATAAACAATCGGTTGTTATAAGAAAAAAAGAGCCGAACGAACAGCTAAAACCCTTTGACGTGCCTTTTTATTTGCGTGCTAACGGAGCGTTCGTTTTGCATAGAATAATATCGGTTACGAAAAACGGTTATCTAGTGTGTGGTGATAGTCAGTTTGATTTGGAGTTGGTTAAAGACGAGCAGATTTTCGGTGTGCTTATGGGCTTTTATAAAGGTAAAAAGTACGTAAAAGCAGACAACCATAAATATATTAGGCATGTGGAGAAGTGGTATAGGCGGAAAACACGTAGAAAAATTATATTAAAAATTTTTTATTTTAGAAATAGGGTCGTAAATAAACTAAAAAGGATATTCAAGAAAAACGGTGGTCAAAATGTTTGATTTAACTAATCTTTGTATAAGTGCTAAAAAAGCCGGTGCGGGACTACTTAACGTTAGCGAAGAAAAAAAGAGCGACGCATTGAGAGTGGTTGCAAAAGGCTTACGTGATAACGCTAAATATTTAATAGAAGAAAACCAAAAAGATATTAGTTTTGCAAAAGAAAAAGGAGCGACGGATGCCTTTATAGATAGGCTTACTCTTAATGAAAAAGTTATAGAAAGTATGGCTGTTGGTTTAGAGCAAGTTGCCGAACTTGATAGTCCGCTTGGAAAAATTACCTACGCCTATGAGAACAAAGAACAGGGCATAAAAATTGAGAAAAAGACCGTTCCTTTTGGTGTAGTAGGAATAATATACGAATCTCGCCCCAACGTTACGGCGGACGCTTTTGCATTGTGTTTTAAGACGTCTAACGCCGTTATTCTAAAAGGTGGTAGCGATTCGCTCCGTTCTAACCTTGCAATCGTTAAGGTTATTAGAGAAAAACTTTTGGAGTGCGGTATCAATCAAGACGTTGTTTCGGTTATAGAAGACACGTCTAGGGAAACAACCACTCGTTTTATGAAGATGAATAAATACGTGGATTTATTAATTCCACGTGGGGGGGCATCACTAATTCGTTCGGCGGTAGAAAATTCTACTATTCCTATTATAGAAACGGGAACGGGCAACTGTCATATCTTTGTTGACCAAACTGCTGACGTTAAAAAGACGGCGGAAGTCGTGTTTAATGCTAAAACTCAAAGATACAGTGTTTGCAACGCTTGTGAGTCTCTAGTTATACACTCTGCAATTTTGCAAAAAGTTATGCCTGCGATTGCCGAAAAACTACTTGAAAAATCCGTGGTGATTCGTGCAGACGAGCGTGCAAGACAAGTTATAAAAGATTATCCGTGTTTAGAAAAGGCGACCGAAGAAGATTTTTACACCGAATACGGCTCTGCGATTATTTCAGTAAAAACGGTTGATAATATTGAGCAAGCGATTGAGCATATAAACGAACATAGCACTCGCCACTCCGAAAGCATTATGACCGAAGATAAAGAGAACGCAAAGAGATTTATGACCGAAATTGATTCTTCCTCCGTTTATCATAATGCGTCTACCAGATTTAGTGACGGGTTCGTGTTTGGCTTAGGTGCAGAAATAGGCATAAGTACGCAAAAAATGCATGCACGTGGACCTATGGGCCTTTCGGCTTTGGTTACTGAAAAATATTTGATTTTTGGCGACGGAGCAGTTAGAAAATAATAGCAATTTAATAATTTATAAAAAGTTATAAAAGAAAGAGCGGGCGACCTTTAAGGCTTGTCTGCTTTTTTGTTTTAGTTCTTGTTAATTTTTAACATTAAAAGTCGAATTATACAGAAATAATCAAATCGCATTGAAATAAATTTACTACAAATGTGAAAATATTACATTATAAAAAATATTTAAAAAAACTGCAAAAAAGTGGCATAAAAGCCTTGACAAGTTAAAAATACGGGTGTATAATGCAAGTGTAAAGTGAGTTTGAACAAAAAATCAAGCAGACACCTGTGAGAATAATAAACACACAATGTAAAATAAAAACAAAAATCTTCGATAATAATTAACAAAAACGGAGAAAAGGAGGTACAAAATGAGCAAGTTTATCAGTAAGTGCAAAAAATTATTTGACTTAAACGCAGAAGTTGCATTTTTTATGGCAGCAGTAATGAACGAAAACAAATTTTAATTAGATGTTAAAATTACACGATTTAATTATATACTAAAGTTAAGTTCAAAGGAACTCTTGACCAAAAGTGGTTAAGGGCTTTTTTCTTTTTAAGGGGGAAATATCTAATAATAATGCTTTTAATTTTTATTTGTGTTTATTTGTGATTATATCTGCCCGCAAATTTGATATGTTTATATAAGTGCTATTAAACTTTTCGTGCGCACATTTAACCGTTACGATTACGCTTGACGATTAAATTTTTTTAGGGTATAATTTTACTGATGAAAACTTGGGAGATTTTGTAATGCAAGAACTTATTAAAAAACTTAACGGTGGAACTGCGGAAAGCAGACTTCAAGCGTTAAAAGAATTAATAGAAAAAGAAACGGAAAAACCCGTTCGCCGTGAAAACGACGCAAATAATCACATACATACGATATATTCATTTTCTCCGTATTCGCCGACTAAAGCGGCTTATATGGCTTACCGTGCGGGACTTACTAGTGCTGGCATTATGGACCACGATAGTTTGTCTGGCGTGGTTGAATTTAAAAAGGCTTGTGAAATTTTGGGATTAGGTTCAACTTGTGGTGTGGAAGTTAGATGTAAGTTTGATAGGGGATTTGGCAAAATAAATCACCCAGACCAAGAAAACTGCATTTATATGGCTGCACACGGTATTCCCGCTCAAAACGTTAAAGAGTTTAACGAATATTTAGAATATTATAGACAAAAAAGATATGAGCGTGACGCAAAAATGTGCGAACTTATTACTGGAAAGTTTGGTAAGTTCGGCATTGAACTTGACTTTGAAAAGGACGTTAAACCCCTTTCGGAGGCAAAAGACGGTGGTAGTGTTACCGAACGTCACCTTTTATACGCACTTGCGGTTAAGTTAGACGCAAAGTTTGGTAGAACCGAACAGTTGATTAACTTCCTTGAAAAGGATTTAAATCTCAAGGTTAATGAAAAGATAAAGGCTTTTTACTTGACCAAGAAAACGAACACTTTTTGTACGACCTTTTGGGCGTGTTAAAAGCGGACACCGCTTTCTTCTATATAGATGCGGACGAAGAAATGCCTTTAGCCGAAGATTTTGTTAAAAAGGCGAAGTCTTTGGGTGCAATTCCCGCATACGCATATCTTGGCGACGTTGGTGATTCGGTTACAGGCGACAAAAAGGCGCAAAAGTTTGAAGACGATTTCTTGCCCGACTTAATTAGAGAGATTAAGGCTATCGGTATCGAAACGGTTGCTTATATGCCAACCAGAAATACCCCCGCTCAACTTCAAAGATTAGCAAAACTTTGTGCGGAAAACGGTATGTTTGAAATTAGTGGTGAAGACGTAAATTCACCCCGTCAAAAATTTGCTTGTGCGGCACTTGCTCTCCCCGAATATGCACATTTAATAGACTCTACTTGGTCGCTTATCGGGCACGAGGCAATTTCTACCGAAAAGGGTATAGATGCAGGTATGTTCTCTGAAAAAACAAAAGCAGAACTTCCTTGCATTAAAGATAGAGTTAAAAAGTATTCTGCAATCGGCAGACAAACAGTCTAAAATTTTGAAAAACAATTAAGGAGATATAAATTAATG
>JAGCIP010000076.1 GCA_017648525.1 Clostridia bacterium | reverse complement strand
TAAGGTCATAGAAATTTATAATACTAGTGGGAATATCTTGTTTTGTTTGTTCGTTGTGATATTTATAATAGAAGTGATTTATCTGCATGATTGTTTTGTGCTAAAAACCCCCTTATTTAGATTGTGTACACTATTGCATTAGGCTATTTTTTTATAGTATAATGTAATTGAATAAAAATGTCAATGCTTTTTTGGAGAATAATAAAGGAAATGTTTTACAATAGTTTTAAGCCTGGTAAGGAATGGAGAGATACTGATAATAATTTAATACAGGCGCACGCAGGATATCTTTATCAAGAAGACGGGACTTTTTATTGGTACGGAGAAAATAAAGAAAAATCCGAGTCGGAAAGGGATTGTTGGCATTGGGGCGTGAGATTATATTCTTCAATAGATTTATATAATTGGAAAGATGAGGGTATAATTTTAAAAGCAGAAACTTCAGACACAACTCATCCACTATATTTTAACTCAAAGATGGATAGACCGCATCTTATATATAATGAAAAGACAAAAAAATACGTAATGTGGATAAAGATAATGCGTGGTCCGTATTCTTCTACTAATCACGCTTGCATTGCCGTTGCCGATTCAATAAAAGGGCCTTATGAAATAGTTAAAGATAATTATTTGCCAAACGGTTTTGAATTTGGAGATTTTGAAATTGTAAAAGATGGGGAAAATGCATATTTAATTTATGAAAAACCGCACACAGAGTTAGTAATTTCACAATTAACTGAAGATTATTTGGCCGTAGAAGAAAATTATAAAAGTTATTTTAAAAATGGCAGACCACCTTTGATTAGAGAAGCTCCTGCAACGTTTGTGAAAGATGACAATCTATATATGATAACTTCAGGCACTACTGCAAAATTTCCTAATCAGTCGGAAATAGCGGTTTCTAATAACGGATATATGGGTGAGTGGAAAGTTTTGGGCGACCCGTTTGTAGGGGACGAAAAGAAAACGTCTTTTGATAGTCAAGTAAGTTGCATATTCAAATGTCCAAACAAGAAAAATTTATACATAGTGATGGCGGATAGATGGTTAATTGATTTACCGACAAATTTACCGAATATCTCTGAAATATATGACGAAATGTTTAGAATATATCCAGAAGAAATAGATTTTAGGGAAGAAGACTGGACAAAAAGGAACACGAAGAATGCTAGATACGTTTGGTTGCCGTTGGTATTTGAAAATGGACAACCCGTAATAAAATGGTATGACGAGTGGAAACTTGAAGATTTTGAATAAAAAAATTGTATAAAATACAAGGAGAAAATAAAGATGAAAAGGAAAATTTTTAGCAAGTTGATTTTAGGGCTATTGTGTGCTGTTTTTATGCTCTCAGCTTTTAGTGGTTGTGCAACAGGCGAGAAAAGAGATGAAACGAAAACGTGGTTAAATATTTACAGTTACAACGGTGGTATCGGTATTAAATGGTTGGAACAAGCCGCAGAACGTTTTGAAGAGTTGTATGCTGACTATTCTTTTGAAGAAGGAAAAGTTGGTATAGATATTGACG
>JAGCIP010000075.1 GCA_017648525.1 Clostridia bacterium | reverse complement strand
TAACCCCCCGCCCGCAACGGGTGCTATTGCGGAAAAATAGTTTGCGTAAGTTAAACCCATTTCCCAAGTGCCAAACCCACCCATACTGCTACCTGTAATTGCAATTCTATCTTTTGAGATTTGATACTCTTCAACTATTAAATCTATCAAGTTTTTTAGTCTTTCAACTATATTGTTCCAAACAAACTGCGCAGGGCATTGTGGGCACAAAACTATTGCGGGAATTTCCTTTCCACTCTTTATCAATTTGGGCATACCGTGACGATAAAGATGTTCTATGTTTTCCCCACGTTCGCCCGCACCGTGCAAGTACACGATAAGCGGTGGATTTTGCACCTTTTCAGCAGGTGTAAAAAGCAAGGATTGTAAAGGGTAATTTTCAGTTTTTAAAACTTTTGTTTCCATAACGTACATATTATAACACAAAAATAAAAAATAAAAAAGCAAATTTTATCTTTTTATTATATCAACCTGCATTAAATGTTAATTTAATCGGGTTGTTTGCTTGACTAAAAAGGCTATATAATGTAAAATATTTTGTGAAATTTATGAAATATAATTAAACGGAGAAAAAGTATGGCAGAAAATACCGCAACTATGGAAAAAATCGTTAACCTTTGTAAAAGCAGAGGGTTTATATTCCCCGGTAGTGAAATTTACGGCGGACTTGCAAACACTTGGGACTACGGTCCTTTGGGCGTTGAACTTAAAAACAACGTAAAGCGTGCTTGGTGGCAAAAATTCGTTACCGAAAACAAGTTAAACGTTGGTTTAGACGCTGCAATTTTGATGAACCCGCAAACTTGGGTAGCATCAGGACACTTAGCAGGTTTTTCAGACCCGCTTATGGACTGCCGTGAATGTCACGAAAGATTTAGAGCGGATAAACTTATAGAAGACTGGGCAAGCGAAACGGGTTACGTTTTAGAAAAACCGATTGACGCCTTTTCGCACGAAGAAATGAAGAATTTTGTTGAAGAACACAATATTCCCTGCCCCACTTGTAAAAAACACAACTTTACCGACATAAGACAATTTAACCTTATGTTCAAGACTTTCCAAGGCGTTACCGAAGATGCGAAAAACACCGTATATCTCCGTCCTGAAACGGCACAAGGTATTTTCACTAACTTTGTTAACGTTCAACGCACAACCAGAAAGAAAATGCCTTTCGGTATTGCGCAAATAGGTAAATCTTTCCGTAACGAAATCACCCCCGGTAACTTTATTTTCCGTGTGCGTGAGTTCGAACAAATGGAACTTGAATTTTTCTGTAAACCCGGCACCGATTTAGAGTGGTTTAATTACTGGAGAAGTTTTTGCCGTGACTGGCTACTTGCTATCGGTTTGAAAGAAGAAAAGATTAGACTTCGTGACCACGACCCCGAAGAACTTTGTTTCTATTCTAAAGCAACCACCGACTTTGAATTCTTATTCCCGTTCGGTTGGGGCGAATTATGGGGCGTTGCAGATAGAACTGACTACGACTTAACTCAACATAAAAACGTTTCTGGCAAAGACCTTTCTTACTTTGACCAAGAAACGGGCGAAAGATATATCCCTTACGTTGTTGAACCCAGCCTTGGCGTAGAAAGAACGGTGCTTGCAATTCTTTGCAACGCTTATGAAGACCAAGTTATTGATGCGGAAAAGAACGACGTTAGAACGGTTTTACATTTACACCCGACTTTAGCGCCCTTCAAGGTAGCAATCTTACCCCTTTCAAAGAAACTTTCTGAAAAGGCAGACGAAATTTACAGCGATTTAATCAAGGCTTTCCCCGTTGACTTTGACGAATCTGGTTCAATCGGTAAGCGTTATCGCCGTCAAGATGAAATCGGCACTCCTTACTGCGTAACGGTTGACTTTGATACTTTAGAAGACAATGCAGTTACCGTTCGTGATAGAGATACTATGGAGCAAGTTAGAATTCCTATCGCTGAACTTAAAAATTATATTGCTGATAAAATTAAATTTTAATCAATAAACTGTTGAGCCTGATAAACGTCAGGCTCAATTTTTTACAAATATTTTTTGGTAAATATTGACAAGGTAGTTTATTTATTGTATAATTTGGTTAATAATTAATTAAGGAGATTATTATTATGGAATTTAAAGGTTCAAAGACAGAAAAAAATTTATGGGAAGCGTTTGCTGGTGAATCACAAGCACGCAACAAATACACTTATTTTGCATCAAAGGCTAAAAAAGAAGGTTACGAACAAATCGCATCTTTATTTTTAGAAACTGCTGACAACGAAAAAGAACACGCAAAAATTTGGTTCAAGTTATTAAACGGTATCGGCTCTACTGCTGAAAATTTAGTTGAAGCCGCTGGTGGCGAAAATTACGAATGGACTGATATGTACGCTCGTATGGCAAAGGAAGCAAAAGAAGAAGGTTTTGACGATATTGCAAGACTTTTCAACGGCGTTGCTAAAATTGAAAAGGAACACGAAGAAAGATATCGTGCACTTCTTAAAAATATAGAAGACGGCACGGTATTTAAGAAAAATGAAAAAACCGTTTGGATTTGCCGTAACTGTGGTCATATTCACGACGCTACTCAAGCACCGCTTAAATGCCCGGTTTGCGACCATCCGCAAGCATACTTCCAATTAAGAGTTATTAATTACTAATATTTGATTAATATTTGACCGCCGAATTGTTATTCGGCGGTTTTTTTGCACATACTTTTACGGTATGCAAATAAAAATCAAAAATATTTTTCTTGTTTTTCTAAAAATTTTAACCGTAATTTCATCAATAGGTGGCGTTTTATTAAGTTTAATAAACGCCACGTTTGACGGATACAGCGCTTGGTATAAACGAGCCTATTATTTTACCGCTCAATCTAATATTTGGCTTGGACTTACTTTCTTTATCATTTTATTAAATCGTTCTCAACGAATAAAAGAAAAACTTTATATTTTTAAGTTTATATTTACCGTTTCAATTTCAATAACCGCCATAATTTTTTGCTCAGTTTTAGCACCCTTTGCAGATGAAAGTTACCACGTGTGGTCGCTTTCTGGCATACTCACGCACGTAATATCGCCCGCTCTTGCCCTGACCGATTATTTTTTAGACGACTATAAAATAAAATTTAAAAAGCACACTCCCTTTTTGGCGGTTTTGCCCCCGCTTATTTATTTTTTAGTAGTTTCTATTATGCATTTATTAAAGATTGATTTTGGGCGTGGTCAAACTTTCCCTTATTTTTTCTTAAACTTTTTCTCACCTGCGGGTATCTTTGGTTTTTCTAACCAACCACCCTTTTTTCTCGGCGTGTTTTACTGGATAATTTTAGTGTTGCTCGCCGTCATATTTATTTCTTTTATTCTATCCAAAATAAAGAAAACTAAAAATTCTTAAAAATTTTTTACAAAATTCACTTGACCAAAACAATACTTCGTGATATGATGTATTGCGCAAGGAGAGTATAAAGTGGATATTCAATTAAAAAAAGGGATACTTGACGTTTGCGTGCTCGCATCGATAAAAGACCAAGACTCTTACGGGTATAAAATTATTAAGGATATAAAGCCATATATAGAAATGTCTGAATCCACCCTTTACACAATCTTAAAACGATTAGAGTTATCTAATATGTTAACCGTGCGCACTTCTGAACACGACGGCAGATTACGAAAGTATTATAGTATCACTAAGTTGGGATTAAAGCGTATAGAAGATTTTATAAACGAGTGGAAAGAAGTTATGAATATTTATAACTTCGTTAACAAGGAGAACAATAAAAATGACTAAATTAGAATTTCTCATTCGGCTTAAAGATAGACTTAACGGACTACCTGAAAATGAAAAGGAAGAGCGTGTTAACTTTTACGCTGAAATAATAGACGATAAAATTGAAGACGGACTTTTAGAAGAAAAAGCGGTTGAAGAAGTTGGAAAGATAGACGATATAGTTGCACAAATTTTAGCTGATTATTCAATAATACAATTAGCAACTCAAAAAATTAAACGCAATAGGCGTTTAAAAAGTTCTGAAATAGTTTTACTTTCAGTTGGCTCTATCGTGTGGTTGCCCCTACTTATCTCAGCAATAGCGGTGGCTTTTTCTCTTTATGCGTCGGTTTGGGCGATTTTAGTTTCATTGTGGGCTGTTTTTGGTAGTTTTGTTGCAACTTCGATTGCTAGTTTACCTTTTGGCATTGTTTATTTTGTACTAGGAAATCTTCCCGTAGGGTTATTTATCATTAGCGCCTCATCTGTTTTAGCAGGGCTTTCAATATTTACTTTTTTTGCTTGCAAATATCTTACCGCCCTTGCCCTTTTAGTTACTAAAAAGGTTTTGACAAAAATAAAAAGTAGTTTACTTAAAAAGGAGTGCGCACAATGAGTAAGAAAATAAAAATTTGGCTAATAGTAGCAAGTTTATTGATATTATTTGGCGCAGTTATTTTTTCTATATGTCTAATTTCAGTTAACGGTGATTTTATGAAAATATCTACAAGCAAATTTCAAACGAACGAATATCAAATTACGGAAAATTTTGAGTCCATTTCTATAACGGCCGATACCGCTAATATTGAGATTGTTCCATCTAATGATTCTACTTGCGCTGTAAAATGCGTAGAAAAGGAAAATAGGCATCATTTAGTTTCGGTTAAAGATAAGACGTTAGTAATAGAATTAGTTGACACAAGAAAATGGTATGAACACATAGATATAAATTTTAGACAACCGTCTATAACCATTTCTTTACCACAAGGCTATTACGAGGCATTTGCCGTAAAATGTCAAACGGGCAATATTAAGGTAGAAGATTTATCGGTTGGCTCAATAAACTTAAAAGTAACTACTGGAAATATTACTGCAAAAAAGATTAACGCCTTAGGCGATTTTGAAATTAACGTTGTAACTGGTAAAACCTTGTTAAGCGAAGTTAACTGCAACAATTTAACTTCTAACGGAACAACGGGCGACGTAAAATTAGAAAAGGTCGTTGCTAACGGCATAATCAATGTTAAAAGAAATACGGGCGACATATGTTTTGATTCTTGCGACGCTGTTGAACTTCTCGTTAAAACCACCACGGGGGACGTAAAAGGCACTTTACTTTCATCAAAAATATTTATAATCGATACAAGTACGGGAAAGAAAGACGTTCCTAAAACAACAATAGGTGGCAAATGTGAAATAACAACCACCACGGGAGACGTAATAATTAGCATTAAACAATAGAAAAAAGCACTCGAAAGAGTGCTTTTTACTGTAATATTTTATCAAATTAAGCGGGAGTCCAGCCCATTTTTTGACCTGATAAAATGTGAATATGCAAGTGGAATACCGTTTGACCGGCATCTTCGCCCTGATTTATTACCAAACGGTATCCGTTTTCTAAACCAAGTTCTTTTTTGAGTTCTGGAATTTTCTTAAAGCAGGCTTTAAGCATTTCGCTTTGTTCTTCAGTCATATCCGCAAGCAACTTAAAGTGACTTTTAGGCACACACAAGAAGTGATTTTTCGCCTTTGGGTCAATATCTTTAAATATGAGCATATTTTGGTCTTCATACATTTTTGTTGCGGGAATTTCCCCTGCTATAATTTTACAAAACAAACAGTTTTCCATTTTATTCTCCTTGTAATTCACAGAGCGCACCGTCTAAATACCGCTCTATAACTTTAACTTTTTTTATGTTTCCGTCGGGAATAAATTCCTTTAGGTAAATTCTTAAATAGTTTTCAGCATAACCTTGATAATAGCCGTCTTTTAGTTCTTCAAATAAAAAGTCTAAAACCTTGCCTTTCATTGAATTAACAAAATCAGTTTTGCATTGTTCTTTTTTCTCAAGGAGTACGGCTAACCTTTGCTTTTTTGTTTCAGCGGGCAAATCTTTCATTTTATAAGCAACCGTACCTTGCCTTGGGCTAAACGAAAACGGATGTATATCGCTAAATTTTACCCTATCTATTAAACTTATAGTTTCCTTAAAATTTTCTTCCGTTTCGGTGGGAAAACCAACTATAATATCGGTTGTAATACCTGCGTCTTTAAAGTATTTTCTAATCAAATCCACCTTTTCTATAAACTCGTCTGCAGTATAGTGGCGGTTCATACTTTTAAGCACGGCGTTAGAGCCCGACTGCAAGGAAAGATGAAAGTGCGGTGCAAAATTCTTTAAGTTTTTAAGTGCGGATAAAAATTCGTCGTCTATAACCCTAACTTCAAGAGAGCCTAACCTTATTCTCGTATCAAGACCGCTTAAACTTTTTATTAAATCCACTAATTTTAGTCCGTTATAATCGTAGGCCGATAAATTTATTCCGTTAATTACAACTTCTTTTGGGTTGGTTTGCCTAATTTCATTAATAACGTTTTTGGGGTTTCTAGAACGTGTACGCCCACGTAAATATGGTATTATACAATAAGAACAAAAATTATTGCACCCATCTTGAACTTTAACAAACGCCCTTGTCCTCAAAGTCTTGGGCGTTTCCATTTCTTCATATTCTAAACACGGAGGGCTTACTCTTTCCCCAACCGCATCTAAAGTTTCTAAAATTTTAGACTTATTAAAAGTACCCGTAACTAAATAATCCGCCGACTTTTCAGCAAACGATTTAGGATTTTTTTCAACTGCACAACCCGTAAAGATAATCTTTGCGTTAGGATTTAATTTTTTAATTCTGCTTGCCATTTGGCGAGATTTCTTTTCCGCTTCTGCCGTAACTGCGCAAGTGTTTACTATGTAAAGGTCGGCAGGCTCTAACTTGTCGCTAACCGTATACCCACGTTTGATAAGCCCTGCAATGAGCGCATCGCTCTCACACTCGTTAACCTTGCACCCAAGCGTAAATACTACCGCTTTCACTTTTCTTCCCCTAACTTCATAACTAACGCAGACCACTCGCCCTTTATCTTATCTTCAACGAAAGAAAATCCGGCGTTAAGGTATGCGTCCTTTACTGCGTTTAGCCTTTCTTTTAATATTCCGCTTAAAATAATTATTCCTTTACCTTTTAAGTTAGCGCCTATATATGGAGCAAACGCAATTAGAACTTCCGCCATAATATTGCACACTATAACGTCGCCCTTAACGGTGTTGTCGTCAAGTAAATTCTTCAAAAACACCTTGCCGTTTTCCACCTTGTTAAGGCGCATATTGTGTTCGGTTGCAACGATTGCGCATTCGTCTATATCGGTCATTATAACTTCTTTTGCGCCAAGTTTACTTGCGCTAATACCAAGTATTCCGCTACCGCAACCAACGTCTAACACTATATCGCAGGGTGCAACGTACTTTTCTAAAAAGGCAACGCACATAGAAGTCGTTTCGTGTTCGCCCGTACCAAAAGCCATATTAGAATCAAGCAAAACCTTAATTTCTCCGTCTTGCTCTTTATAATCAATCCACTCGGGAACGATAACAAGTTTGTCTATATGTATAGGCTTAAAATGTTCTTTCCATTGTTCTCGCCAAAGGTCGCCGTCAATTTCACGCTTTACCGTTTCTAAACTACCTAAGTCGAAAGGACTATTCTTTTTAAGTTCTAAAAGTCTAACGGTAACGCTCTTTAAGGTTTCTTCTGCACTATCTATAGAAAAATACGCTTTTACAAGCACGGTTTTATCCGCCTTGAAAATGCTATCGTCCGCATAATCCCACGCTCTACCGTCACGGGCAAGAGTAATAACGTCTTCAACGTCGTTTATAACTACGCCAAGTTCGGTATATTCCCACAAAGCGTCGCTTACTAATTCTCCGCCCAAGTGGGTTGTAGTTACCGTTAATTCAATAAATTTACTCATATTTACACCGATTTATACAGAATACGGGTCTTCGCCGTACATTGTTTCAACGTTGTCTTTATAACGGCGCATTTCGGGGCATTGTTTATATTCGGTCTGCTCCTCAAACTTTTCAAGCAGTTTTCTTTGTTCTTTAGAAAGTCTGCTTGGAACTTCTACCGTTACCACAATATATAAATCCCCCGTTCCACGGCTGGTTTTTATGCCCTTTCCACGCACGAAAAAGATTTTTCCACTTTGCGTTCCGTCGGGTATAGTATACTCTATCGTTTCATCTATTAGCGGAACTTTTACCTTTCCACCAAGCGCAGCCGTAGTGAAACTTATAGGAACGTCTACGTACAGGTCAAAATTCTTACGGCGGAAAATCTTGCTGTTTTCCACTTTCATAACTATAATAAGGTCGCCTGCTGGGCCACCGTTTTTGCTTGCCTCTCCGTATCCCGCCTTTCTAATATAACTGCCGGTATCTGCACCTGCCGGTATATCTACGGTGAAACGAGTTGTCGATTTAGTATAACCTTTACCGTTACACTCTTTACAAGCATCTATTATCTTTTTACCCGTTCCCCTACACTCGTCGCAAGGGCGCACGTTTACCGAACGGAAAAATCCGTTGCTAGTCGTATACTGTATTTGTCCTGTACCACCGCACTTCTCACAAGTCTTGTAAGCCGTTCCGCCTTTTGCTCCCGTACCTTTACAAGACGAACATTGTTCGTTACGGTTATACGATATTTCTCTGCGACAACCCTTTGCTGCGTCTAAAAAACTGAGCGTAAGTTCTATGGTAATATCTTCGCCTTTGGTTTTGGTTTGGGCACGAGTTCTTCCGCCAAAGCCACCAAACCCACCGAAAATATCGCCAAAAATATCTTCAAAGCCACCAAAACCGCCTGCACCAGCGCCACCGAAACCGCCCATACCGCCGTTGGGGTCGCCATAAGTATCGTAATTTTTACGCTTTTTTTCGTCGGATAAAACTTCGTTTGCCTCGTTAATTTCCTTAAACTTTTCGGCAGCGGCGTCATCACCGGGGTGTAAGTCTGGGTGATATTTTCTCGCTTGCGTTCTATACGCTTTCTTTATTTCGTCAGGCGTGGCGTTTTTATCCACCCCTAAAATTTTATAATAATCTTTAGCCATAATTTTCCTTTTAAAAGTAATTATATTTAGTCGATTTTTGAAGTGTTTTCTTGATTTTGGTCTTTTGCTATTTCTTTTTTAGCACCTAAAATATTATAACGAACGATTGCAATAATAATTGAAATTAACGCAAACACGTCGTGTATAAGCGCAATCCAATAAAAATAAACTATGCCGTTTATAACCCAAAGCGATATTAATGCGGCAAATAAATAACGATACAACTTTTCGTCAATAACGAAATATGCGACTGTGCTGATTAGCCCCGCAATTATCGAGAAGATTGAAAACCAACTGCTCCAAGTAAAGAAACTAGCCACTATTTGCACGACGATAAAAAACGCCAACCAAAAATAACTGTCTGCCCACTTATGTTTTCCTCTTTGTGAAAAAACAAATAGTTGTATAATACCAACCGTGTTAACGATAGCGTTGGTAAAATTGCCGTTTAATATAAAATATGTAATCCACAACGCATAACATATACTAGCAAAAAAGAGTATTTTACTCCTTTTTTTCATTTGCGTTTCGGTAACTTTAACGGCTATTGCAATCACGCCTATAAAATTGTATAAAACGGCGTACCAAACCCCTAAAGAGCCTGATAACGCACTAACTATACTATGTGAAAGGTCTGTCAAACTAAGTAAATTAAACATAATCTAAATATCAAACAAACTGAAAGGCAAATTAACGCCTTTCAGTTTATTATTTTTAATTTTGCTTTTTTCTGCTAATTATTGATGGAATTCAGTATCTCCTGCACCGCCTTGAGCATTTGGGTCGCCGTTGGGGTTTGCCTGTTGATAAATCTTTCCAAAGATTGCTTGAGATTCATTAGAAAGTTTTTCAGTCGCTTTAACAATTCTATCGTTGTCGTTAGATGCGAGTTCTTCTTTTGCAATCTTAATTTCTTCTTCAAGTTTAGCCTTGTCTGTTTCTTCAATCTTGTCGCCCAAATCTTTGATTGATTTTTCAATGGTAAAGATAAGTCCGTCAAGTTTATTGTGATTGTCAACTACTTCTTTACGCTTTTTATCTTCTTCTTCGTATTGTTTTGCTTCGTTAACAGCCTTTTCAATGTCTGATTCAGACAAGTTAGAAGACGAAGTAATGGTAATGTTTTGACTTGTTCCCGTTCCTAAATCTTTTGCAGATACGTTAACGATACCGTTAGCATCTATATCAAAAGTAACTTCAATTTGCGGTATTCCACGGGGTGCGGGTGCGATTCCTGAAAGTTGGAAGTTGCCAAGCGTTTTGTTGTCTTTTGCAAATTCTCTTTCGCCTTGTAAAATATGAATATCAACTGCCGTTTGATTATCTGCCGCGGTTGAGAACACTTGTGATTTCTTTACAGGAATAGTAGTGTTCCTTTCGATAAGTTTAGTGCATACACCGCCGAGCGTTTCAATACCAAGCGATAAAGGTGTTACGTCTAATAAAAGAACGTCTTTAACTTCGCCAGAAAGAACACCACCTTGAATTGCAGCACCGATTGCAACGCATTCGTCAGGGTTAATTCCTTTGAACGGTTCTTTACCGGTAACTTTTCTAACTTCGTCAATAACTGCGGGAATACGAGTTGAACCACCAACCAAGATAACCTTGTCGATTTCAGAATAAGAAAGACCTGCATCCTTCATTGCGTTTTGCATAGGAATTACGGTTGCTTGAACTAAATCAGCGGTCAAAGCGTCAAACTTTTGCTTGGTCACGTCAACGTCTAAGTGTTTTGGACCGGTAGCGTCTGCCGTAATAAAAGGCAAGTTTACGTTGGTTTTACTCATACCAGAAAGTTCGATTTTTGCCTTTTCAGCAGCTTCTTTAAGTCTTTGCATAGCAAGTTTGTCATTAGCAAGGTCAATACCTTCTTTTTGCTTAAATTCTGCTACTAAATAATCCATAACTCTCTTGTCAAAGTCGTCGCCACCGAGCATATTGTTGCCGTGTGTTGCCAAAACTTCGAATACACCGTCGCCAATTTCCATAATAGAAACGTCGAAAGTACCACCACCAAGGTCGTAAATAATAACTTTTTGAGTTTTTCCTTCTTTGTCAAGACCATAAGAAAGAGCGGCAGCGGTAGGTTCGTTTATGATACGCAAAACGTTAAGTCCTGCAATCTTACCAGCATCTTTGGTTGCTTGACGTTGGCTATCAGAAAAATATGCGGGAACGGTAATAACTGCGTCGGTTACAGTACCGCCAAGATATGCTTCTGCATCCTTTTTAAGTTTGGTTAAAACCATTGCAGAAATTTCTTGAGGAGTAAAATCCTTGCTGTCGATAGTAACTTTATAGTTAGAACCCATGTGTCTTTTAATAGACGCAACCGTTCTATCGGGGTTTGAAACCGCTTGTCTTTTTGCTACTTGACCAACTAATCTTTCGCCGTCTTTTTGAAAAGCAACTACAGACGGAGTTGTTCTAGACCCTTCTGCGTTGGCGATAACAACGGGTTCACCGTTTTCCATAACCGCTACGCATGAGTTTGTTGTTCCTAAGTCAATACCTATTGTTTTCATATATTTGTTTCTCCTTATTATCTATTTATTTAATTACACTTACCTTAGCGTATCTTATTATCTTTTCTTTTTTTCTATAACCTTTTTGGAATACTTGTTTAACGGTGTCGCTTTCTTCACCGTCTGCACCTTCTACTTGCATAACGGCTTCTGCTTCGTTCGGGTCGAAAGGTTTACCTACGGGATTAATTTCTTCAATTTCCATACTCTCTAACGTTTCTTTGAACTTTCTTTGAATACCGCGTATTCCTTCTTCGGTCTTTTGGTCAAGCCCCAACGTTAGCGCCC
>JAGCIP010000006.1 GCA_017648525.1 Clostridia bacterium | reverse complement strand
GAGGTCACCCGTCTTTTTATAGACTTCCCACACCCCCCAAGAAAGCACTTGTGGTTGAGTTACGTCATCGAAACCATTTGGCGACATAGTGCAAGGAATAAACCCATCTTCGCGCGCTTGAGAAAGCACCGCTCTAATAGCGTTTTTTGCAAGGCACGGGTTATAGTTAACGATTGCTAAAGCGTGAAAAACACTATCCCACAACCATAAATGCTTGTGCGGAACACGGTCAGGAGTAGTCCAAATGCAAGGAATTCTTCCCTCGCTAGAGCGAACGTTAACTTTGTTAACCGACAACGCTTTATAATACAATCTTTCGTACTTTTTATTTTTGCATTTTGGCATACTCTTAAAATATGCATATCTTTTTTCTTTAATAGCGTCCAAATCTGCGTTAATCGATTTTTTTGCTATGCCAGAACCTATACCGTAATTTATCGTATGGCTTATTGCGAACTTAAATGAGTTTCCGCTTTTTTCAGTATAAACCACAATACTGTCTTGATTATTAAAACAAACTTGACAACCACGGTAAGTCGTTCTAATATAAGTTTTTCCTACAAACTTTAAGGTTGGCTCAACAGGGCTTACCCCTATCAAAGTATCATTATCTAAAAAGGTGATAAAAAAATCACCGTCTTTAGTTTTTGCATCTATCATATCACCTGTAATTGCGTTAAATTTTATTCTGCCCTTAACGTCAAATTGAATTTTTATCCACTCTTTAAGTTCAAAGCGAATACCTATCTTCTTTTGCGTTAGCGTCCCAATGAAATCATTGAAATATCTGTTCGTTCCATCAAGCGCAGAAAAGCCAAACAGTTGTCCGTATCCCCAAACGTTGTTAAGTTTCATAATTACTCCTTATATAATAAAATGCAATTTAAACTGTTATAGCGTAACTCCCTTTTTGTAAAAAGCAATTTCTCTTATATCTTCGTTTTTACATTTGTACAAGCCGTTTACGGTTGCCATAATTAAATCAAACAACCCCTGGTCATCCATTGAAAAAGCGTTAAAATCAATCCAGTTATTTTTATGATTAGATAAATAATTATTCGTCGCAATCTTCATAGTCGGAACAAATGTTGAAAAAGGAGTTCCCCTGCCGGTAGTGAAAAGCACCAACTGACATCCGCTTGCGGCAAGAGCAGACGCAGCAATCAAATCGTTGCCGGGCGCATTCAAGGTTGAAACGCCAGACTCTTTTACAAGTTCGCCGTAATCAAGCACGTCAACTATTTCCGTACTTCCAGCCTTTTCTACACAGCCAAGCGATTTTTCTTCTAAAGTAGTAATACCGCCTTTCTTGTTTCCCGGGCTAGGATTTTCATACACGGGAAAACCGTTATCCGTGTAAAAAGCCTTAAACTTTTCAATCATATTTTTATATTTAATGAATACTTGCTCATTTTTGCATTTGTTCATTAATAATTGCTCCGCACCGAACATTTCGGGAACTTCGGTTAAAATTGCGCTTGCACCTAAGGTTATAAACCTATCTGTAACTTCTCCGACAAGCGGGTTTGCAGTTATTCCCGAATATCCGTCAGAGCCACCGCACTTAAGACCTATGCAAAGTTCCTTTAATGAAACTTCTTCTCTTTTAAGGTTTTTAGCCTTGTCTGCAAACTCTTTAATAATATTCATAGCATACGCCACGTCGTCTTCAACCTCTTGGCAATTAAAATATGCAATATTTTCTCTGCCATAGGGCGCAAGATATTCCTTAATCCCGTCCATGCCGTTGTTTCCACAACCCAAG
>JAGCIP010000074.1 GCA_017648525.1 Clostridia bacterium | reverse complement strand
GCTCGGCTTCGTTTGTGCTCCAAGCCTTCTTCAGAAGCTTTTGCCCCTTTGTCTCGGTGAAGTCTCCGACGTTTCTATCTATGACAGAAACAGAAAGCTTCTTATTGACACCTTTACAAAATACGGTCTTGAAACTGTTAAACCCGACGGTGCATTCTACCTCTTCATCAAGTCGCCAAGCGGTGACGCTACCGAGTTCTGCGAAAGAGCGAAGAAATTTGATATCCTCATCGTTCCCAGCGACGATTTCGGTGCTCCCGGTTATGCGCGTCTTGCTTACTGCGTTAAGACAGAAGAAATTGAAAGAGCTATCCCCGCATTCAAAGCACTCGCGGAATCTTATAAATAATTATGAAAAACACTTTTAGAAAATTGATGATAATATTACTTCTCGTTTGTTCTTCTGCGTGCTTTTTGCTTGGCGCTTGTAATTGTAATGGCAATGGCGAAGAATTATACGAAAGAGATAAAGCCTTTAAATTGAATTATACCAAGTATACTCTTTCGCTTTTTGAAAGTTTTGATTTAGTAGTAGACGGTTATTCAAACGTGGTTTTTACTTCGTCGGACGAAAATGTTATTTCGGTGTCAGAAACAGGAAGGGTTTATGCGAAAAATTACGGCACGGCAAAAATTACGGCAAGTTCAACGAAAAAGAGTGCCGAGTGTATAGTTATAGTTGAAAATCAAGGGGACGTTCCTTATTTAATCTTTAACCTTTTAGATAAAAATCTCTATTTGTTAAAAGACCAAACGTTTGCGCTTGAAACAACGGTTAATTTTAACAATAATTTATACGACGACGCTTCTTTTTCTTACTTGAGTTCAGAACCTACGGTTGCGTCTGTAGATGAAAATGGAGTTGTTACTGCGTTTAAGAAAGGCTCTTGTTTTATAACGGTTCAAGCAAGCTGGAGAGGATACGACGTTAAATATTTGACCGAGAATATAGAAATTACGGTTTCTAGCAACGTTTCCATGCAAGTTTCGGTCTCGAAAGATACCGTCTATACGGTTGCAAACGCAATAGACGGTAAAACGTATGAAAATACTTTTGAGATTTCCTGTTCGGCAACCGTTGACGGACTTGCGGTTGAGTCAAGTAAAATTTCTTATAACTTTGATAGTGAAAGATTAGAGCTCAATGGAAACGTCTTTACCGCACTTTCTAAAGGACAAACACAAGTTTATGCAGTAGTTAATAACGGGAACGAGATTTACACTTCACTGCCTATTAGCATAAACGTCTTAGCACCAGAGATAAAAATGAATAAAGCGTACAGCGCGAAAGTTGGCGGTAGCGAATATCCGTTGACAGTGGACGGACTTTTAGGTGAAGGTTGTGCAGTTAGGAACGGCGATAGCAACTATACCGATTATTCAGTTTTTGAAGATGGAAAAGTGAGTATAAATACGGCTAATATTATTAAACCAAGGGGAAAGACGGAAATCAGGATTGAAACTGATTTATACACTTATTTGGTAGATGTTTATTTCGGTACACACATTTTAGAAACCAAAGAAGACTTTATAGAGTTTTCAAATTCTTACGGCAAAGGTAAGAACGTTGATACTAATCATTGGTACGTTGTTTTAGCAAACGATATCGACTTAAAAGGTGCAACCGTTTATAAAACGTGGGAAGATTCTTTTCATGGCATATTTGACGGTGCCGGGTATGAGATTTCCAACGTTAAAACAAAAGATTATGGAATTTTCGGTTTAGTTAGCAGAGAAATAAAGAACGTTTCTATATATAACGTAGTAGCCGACAACGGATATCTTTTATCAGGATACGTGTCTGGAAAAATCAGTAACGTTTATCTTAAAGGTTCTTATTTAAGTTCTAACGCTAGTGGAGTTTTGAATTTCAGTAACATAGCGTTAATTGAGAATTCGGTATTCGACGTAACGCACGTTGGCTCGGAAGGTTTCGTATTGAGGCGTGAAGCTTTAGGAACGGGTTACGTTAAAAACGTTATAGCGTTAGGCAACTCAAAGTCTTTTTCTAACGACCCTGCCGACCTAGAAACTATCTTTGATACGGCTGAAGATTTTATTGTTAGTGGAATTGATAAAATCAGCGTGGATAATGGATTTAATTTTCTTTGGGATACTGATGAATACGGTGCGTATTTTAACGGAAAAGCGTATATAACAAAGCAACCTGAAGAAACTTTGGAAGTTATTTATAAGGGTGTGGATTTTGATTTAGACGTTTACGATATCGCAAATGGGAAACCTGATAAAATTTATATAAACGGCAAATTGACGGAAGTTCCCGCCGATGGACAAGATTTAACTATCGTTGCAGACGAATACGTTGCGGGTAACAACGAAATTATTATTTTCTGTAACGGGGAAGTAATTAGGCAACCATTTGTAAAGGCGTCGCATCAAATTTCAACGGCAGAGCAGTTTGTAAACTTTTTGGCAAGTTACAACGGCAACGTTGACGAAGATACAAATGATAGTGAAAACTATTACGCTATTTTAACTTGCGATATAGATTTATCGGCCGTTAATAAAAAATTGATTACTAAATCGTCGGCAGATAGATTTGCAGGTACGTTTAATGGTTTGGGGCATTCGTTGAAAAATGCGTCCGTTGGATATTGGAATTCTAGCACCGATTCAAAACAGGGTGGAATATTCGGTAACGTTTTAGGTACTGTTGAGAATTTAGCAATAATAAATATTCGCTGTTCGGTAGGTTGGCCGTTTGCTTGGGGTATCCAAGGTACGGTTAGAAACGTTTATATACAAGGAGACTTGACCGATACGATTGAAACCAACGGTGCGTTGAGTGTAAACTCAGGAAAGGTGCAAAATTGCGTGGTTAACGTAACTAGAAACGGGGAAAATTCGGTCGCTTATGGATATTTGTCTAATTCGGGCGTTATTGAAAATTGTTACGCTATCGGAAACGTTGAAAACTTCTCTAATAGAATGGATGAAAGCAGACCGGTTTATGTCACGGCGGAAAGTTTTTATACTGCGGAGAAGGAAAATTTTACTGTCGATAACGGTTTTAGCAAATATTGGGTAGAAAATAATTTCGGTTTCTTCTTCGGTGAAAATTCAATTGTCGAATTTGAGCCTGAAACAGTTAAAGACACAGAATATTATGCGCTTGCTGGGATAGGTCAAACGGCAACGAGTAAGGTTGTAGAAGTCAACCTAAAAGAAATGCTTGGCGGAAAAAATCCCGAAAGAGTAGTTGTTAACGGGGCAGTTGTTAAGGCTGACGACACGATTTTGCTAAATTCGACCGATTACGTTTTGGGTGAAGAAAACACGATAGTATTCGGCGACCAAGAAAATACGGTTAAGTTGCCGTTTGTGTTTGTAACTTACACGATATCGAATAAAACCGAGTTTACTAACTTTATAGCGTCGTATAATAACAACGTATCATCTGATGGTTGGTACGTAATACTTAACCAAGACATCAATATGGATTATAGTGAAGTCGGCAAGACGGCTGGTCATTATTTTAAGGGCGTTTTTGATGGTTTAGGGCATAAGATTGATAAGTTTAGATTTAACGGAGACGCTCACAATTACGGCTTGTTTGGTTACGTTTCGGGAACGATTAAGAACGTTGCTTTTACCAACGGACAATTAACTTGGAACTCTTACGGATTAACCACGTATTTATCGGGTACAATTGAAAACGTATACGTGCAAGCAAGCCTTGCTCAGTCTAACTTCACAAACTTCTTAATTAATTTAGGTTGGGGTAAGGTTCACGGTAAAGACGGCTACGGTTACGTTAGAAACTGTGTATTTAACGTTGATTTTGACTATAATATTTCTTCGGCAAAGTTAATTATGTTGGATAATCCAGACCCGAAATATAAGGCAAACGTCGTTAATACTTTTGCTATCGCATCTGGATATACTTATAAGCTAACGGCTTCTAACGAAGATACGAGAACGCCATTTGTATCCGCTAGCGCACTACTTTCTGCACATGGAAGTGAATTTACGGCGAGTAATGGATTTAGTAAATATTGGTTGGTAGACGGAACAAAATTAAGTTTCGCTCAAATAGAAATAAATTAGATTAATGGAGGAGAAACATGAAAAAGAGGTTTATTTCAATTTTGTTAGTAGGATTGTTGTCTTTTACTTGCTTTTACGGATGTGCACCGGAACAAAGGTCAGACATATCGTATTTGTACGTAAGGACATATGAAGGCGGATTCGGTGACAAATATCTTAACGATTTGAAAATCGAGTTTGAAAGTAGGTATAAAAACGAGTCGTTTGCGGAAGGTAAAACGGGTGTTGTTTTAGATATACGTTCGTCTCCTGATATCGGTGGAAGTACTATGCTAGGTAAAATTAAAAACGATAAATCCACCCAAGTTTACATTATGGAAGCGCTCTATTATTCGCAGTATACCGACAATAATTTGCTTTACGATTTATCTTCTATAGTTAAAGAAGATTTAGCAGATGGTACTGGAACGATAGAGAGCAAATTGTATGACGACCAAAAAGCAAGTTTAACAGCAGTTGACGGAAAGTATTATTCATTACCTACCTTTGCAGGTATGTCCGGAATAACTTATAACGCACAATTGTTTGAAGATAAGTTCTTGTTCTTTGCAGATGAAGATGGTTATTATCCTTCTGAAACTTCTTCTTATACGGGTAAGGAATATACGGGTAGGGGCTTTGTTCAATATTTAGGGCAAACTAAATCTTGTGGACCTAACGGTATTTATGAAAACGGTTTAGGTGACGACGGATTGCCTTCAAGTTATGAAGAGTTTTTCTATTTGTTTGATTACATGCTCACACCAGGTAAAGATATTACTCCAATAATTTGGTCGGGAGATGCATCGCATTACACCAACTACGTTTATCAAGCGCTTATTTCAGCGACTTCTACAAAGGCTGAATTTTTAACTAGATTTAATTTTGACAGTGGAAACAACAACGTGCGCTTAGTTGAAAGTTTCAATGGTGACGAGCCTGTTATAACTAATGGTAAAATTACCCCAGACGTTGGATACAAAGTTAGACAAATGTATCCCGATTACTTAGCGTTGAGATTTATGGAACATCTTTTTGAGAATAAAGGGAAAGACGTTCCCTCTTATTACGATCCAAGAAGTGTTGACTTGGGCCTTTCTAACACGGCGGCGCAAAAACTTTATATCAATAGCACGCTTAATGACAGAGTTAAGGATATCGCTTGCTTGATTGAAGGCGCATACTGGTATAACGAAGCGTCTAAAGATATTCAAGATGCCGCTAACTCTTATGGTGAATTAGGCAAAAATATCAATTTTAGATATATGCCAATGCCTGCAAAAGAATATGGAACGGTTAACGAAAATCAAGGAACGGTAAGTTGTGCGGCTGACGCATTCTATTATTATCTTGGTGTAAACAACAATATAAAAGGTAACGAAGAACTTGAAAAATTAGCAAAGGCTTTTGTTAAATTTTTCTATGAAAAAGAAAATCTTGCAACAGTTACCGTAAGTACTGGAATACCTATGGCTGTTAAGTACGATATAAGCAAAGACCAATATAATGCAATGGACAATTTTGAGCAATCGTTGTGGGATACTTACAAAACGGCTCTTTCTAACGACACTTACGTAACCCCAATGTCAACGAGTAAAATTTTCTTAAACAACGTTCCAAGATTTACGTTTAAGACTTCGGGGTATGCGTTCGACAGCAATATCAACGGTGCAAACGTGTCAATTCCACAAAAGCAGTTTTATAACGGAAATGCAACTGCTAAAACTTATTTTGAAGGAATGGTAACCACTATTAAAGGTACTTGGAATACGACTTACTACACGGGGAAATAATTTTTTAGGAGAAGGTCATGTCTACAGTTAAGAAAAAAGTATTTGACAAAAAGCTAGCGTTTTATTGTGCCATGGTTGCTTTGCCGATACTTCAGTTTTTAATTTTTTACGTTTATGTAAATTTCAACTCGTTTATTCTTGCTTTTACAAATTACGAAGGCGGAATGCAAACTTTTGCGGGATTTGAAAACTTTAAGAAGGCTTTTATTGAATTTTTCAATTCACCAGTATCTGCTCAACACGGAGTTCAATTTAAAAACTCACTCGTGTTTTATGGTTTAAGTATGGCGTTTCACACAGGGTTTGCAGTGCTTTTTTCTTACTATATATATAAAAAGCAATTGTTCAGCGGTTTGTTTAAGATTATTTTATTTTTGCCAAATATCATTCCGGGGATTGCAATGGCGACCATTTATAAACAAACTGTTTCTAACGCACTAAAAATGATATTAGCGGATATGGGCATAATAGTAAACTCCTTTTTCGATTCAGATTTAACTTTTGGTGTGATTTTGTTTTATAACTTGTTTTTTGGTTACGGAACACAAGTAATGATGTACTTGGGTGCAATGAATAAAATAAATCCTGCCATAACAGAAGCATCTGAACTTGACGGGGCATCTTTTATGCGTGAGCTATGGTCTATTACCTTGCCGTGCATATTCTCAACTATAAGCACCTTTGTTGTCGTGGGGCTTACTGGTATTTTTGCTGCGGATATGGGGCTGTATAGTTTCTTTGGAGAAGGGGCGCCTTCGTCGCCACAGACATTGGGATACTGGTTAATGAGAGAAACTAGAATGAATATCGGCAACGAATCTAGATATCCGTTTATTGCAACTGTTGGGCTATGTTTTACCATTATCGTAGCACCTATAACAATAGTGTTAAGGCGTCTATTAGATAAGTTAGACCCATTGAATTAGGAGGATTGAGAATATGAGTAGTAGAACTAAAAAACAAAATCTTCCAATTAAAATAACCCTTTGTTTAGTATTGATTTTATACGCTGTTCTTCTTTTAATTATGCTCGGCTGGGGGCTTGTGACTTCGGTTAAAACCGACGACGAACTCTTGTTTAATCTTAACTATTTAGGTTTCCCAGAAGATTGGCTAACAGGAAGAAAACTTTTGCCTTGGGAGTGGGCTTTTAACAACTTCCCAAGAGCAGCGCAGTTTTTTGATATGACCATAGATAGTGGAAAAACGGTTACTTTTGGCGTTCAGGTTCTTAACACGATAATATATTCGGTCGGCTGTTCGTTTTTAGCATCTCTTTGTCCATGTGTTATGGCGTATATGACTTCAAAATTTAGTTATAGATTTAATAGGATAATTGATGCAACCGTTATTATTACAATGATTTTACCTATAGTAGGTGCGTCAGTCTCCATGATAGACTTGATGTACAAATTGAGTATTTACGACACTTTCTTTGGTTTATTCTGCCAAAAATTTAATTTTGTAAATATGTATTACCTTGTTTATTCAGCCGTGTTCAAGGGCGTTTCAAAAGAATATTACGAGGCGGCGCATATAGACGGGGCAAGTGAATTAAACGTGTTTATAAGAATTGCAATACCTCTTGTTATAAACTCTTTCGGGCTTATAATGTTGTTGTTCTTTATACAGTTTTGGAATGACTTTAATACTATAATGGTTTATGCTCCATCACACCCGACTATTATATACAGTTTGTATAGAATTGTTGCTTTGCCGGTTGGGAATACGGATAAAGGAGAACTTCCTATACAACTTGCAAGTTGCATTATATTAGTAGTGCCAGTTATAATCCTATTTATAATATTTAGAAATAAATTGATGGGTAATTTAACGATAGGTGGTGTTAAAGAGTAGTTCAAAAGTTTATAATCAAAAAGAAGGAAAACAGAAATTATGAAAACATTAAATTACGCACTAATAGGGACAG
>JAGCIP010000073.1 GCA_017648525.1 Clostridia bacterium | reverse complement strand
AGCGAGTATTTTCTTTAATTCCCGCTCTTAAAAACGCAGAGTATTTAAGATACGGCGTCATGCATAGAAACACTTTCATAAACTCACCGAAAGTATTAAACGCCGATTATTCGTTAAAAGAATACCCGAAAGTATTTTTTGCGGGGCAAATTACGGGTGTTGAAGGCTACGTTGAAAGTGCTGGTAGCGGGCTTATGGCAGGCATATATTTAGAACGCAAAATCAAAGGTAAAAGTATTAAACTTATATCAGAGAATACCGTTTTAGGTGCGCTTGCAAGATACATTACAACAGAAAATAAAGATTTTGAGCCTATGAACGCAAACTTTGGTATATTACCACCGACAGGCAGAATAATTAAAGATAAGGCTGAAAGGAAACGCTTTCAAGCGCAAAAGAGCCTTGACGCGGTAGCGGAATTTATAAAGGAGATAGAAAATGATTGAATTTAGAGGCACTACCATTTGTGCTGTTAAAAGAAATGGAAAGACGGCGATAGCAGGTGATGGACAAGTTACTATGTCGCAGTCGGTAATTTTTAAAAACAATGCAGTAAAGGTGCGCCGTATATACGACGGCAAGGTTATTTTGGGCTTTGCGGGCTCTGTTTCAGATGCATTTAGTCTTACAGAACGTTTTGAAGAAATGCTCAATAAATATTCGGGAAATCTTATGAGAAGTGCAGTAGAACTTGCTGAACTTTGGAGAAGCGACAAAGCAAGAAAACTTGAAGCAATGATGATAACCGCAGATAAAGACACCCTTTTGGTTATATCGGGTACGGGCGAAGTAATAGAACCGGACGGTGGCGTTTGCGCCATAGGTAGCGGTGGAAATTACGCTTTGGCGGCGGCACGTGCGCTTACTCAAGAAACCGATTACTCGGCGGAAGAGATTGCTAAAAAAGCACTCAAAATCGCAAGCGAAATTTGTGTTTTCACTAACGATAATATTACTTGTGAAACGCTTTAAGGGGGTGCGAGATGAATTTAAGTCCTAAACAAATTGTGGTTGAATTAGATAAATATATAATCGGGCAAGATTCGGCAAAAAAAGCGGTGGCAATAGCACTTCGTAATAGATATAGAAGAAGTCAATTACCCGCCCAAGTTATGGAAGAAATTACCCCGAAAAACATAATAATGAAAGGACCTACGGGTGTAGGTAAAACCGAAATAGCAAGAAGACTTGCAAAGTTAGTTGGTGCGCCTTTCGTTAAGGTTGAAGCAACTAAATATACCGAAGTAGGTTACGTGGGTAGAGACGTAGAATCTATGATTCGTGACCTAGTTGAGTGTGCGGTAAGATTAGTTAAGCAAGAACGCTTTAATAAGGTTACCGAAAAGGCGGGCGTAAGCGTAGACGCCAAACTCGTTAAAATTTTAGCCGAAGTTCGCCGTTTAGATAAGGGCGAAACTCCGCAAGATATTTTTGAAAAAAACATTGCAGAGGGCCTTAAAAAAGGCTACTATGATAACGAAGTTATAGAAGTTGATTTAGCAGATAATCCCAAGCCTATGGAGTTAGTGCCGGGTGGTGCAGAAATAAGCATTGGCAGTATTTTTGGCGATATGATGCCCAAAAAGAGAAAGAAACGCAAACTTTCTGTTAAAGAAGCGAGAAAACTTTTATTACAAGAAGAAGCCGATAAACTTATTGATAACGATTCTGTTAACGAAGAAGCAATTCGTAGAGCGGAAAACGAAGGTATTATATTTATAGACGAAATTGACAAGATTGCCGCAAAAGGAAACAAGGGCGGTGGACAAGACGTTTCAAGAGAAGGCGTTCAAAGAGATATTTTGCCTATCGTTGAAGGTAGCACGGTAATGACTAAATACGGCGCGATAAAAACCGATTATATCTTGTTTATCGCAGCGGGGGCTTTCCACGTTTCAAAGGTATCCGATTTAATTCCTGAATTACAGGGTAGATTTCCTATTTTGGTAGAACTTAATAGTTTATCTAAAAAGGACTTTATTGAAATTTTAACCACTCCGCAAAACGCAATTACATTGCAGTATGCAACCTTGTTAAAAGTTGACGGCGTTGAGTTGAAGTTTACCGATAGTGCTATTGAAGAGATAGCAAGAATTGCAGAAGATATGAACGCGTCTAGAGAAGATATCGGGGCAAGAAGATTGCATACGGTAATGGAAAATCTCATAGAAGAAATATCTTTTGAAGCGGACGGCAAGGAAGACAAAGAAATAGTTATAGATAGCAAATACGTTATCGAAAAACTCGGTGGCGACACCAAGATAAAAGATTTAAAGAAATTTATTATTTAAGGAAAAACGGATATGATAAATATGCCAAAGGGAACGAAAGACGTACTCCCGCAAGACAGTTATAAATGGCAATACGTAGAAAAAAAGGCGAGAGAAGTTGCAAAAGTTTTCGGTGCGTTAGAGATTAGAACGCCGACTTTTGAGCATACCGAAGTGTTTTTACGAGGTGTGGGTGAAACTACGGATATCGTTAACAAGGAAATGTACACCTTTAACGACAAGGGCGGGCGTTCAATAACGCTTAAACCCGAAGGGACGGCGGGTGTTGTAAGGTCGTTTGTGGAAAACGGACTTGCAAATAGCGCACTTCCCGCAAAACTTTTCTATATAACTCAATGCTTCCGCTATGAAAGACCGCAAGCGGGCAGACTTCGTGAATTCCATCAATTCGGCGTGGAGTTTTTAGGTGCTAAAAACGCAGACATGGATGCAGAAGTTATTTTACTTGCAAAGTCTTTTATAGAAAGCGTTGGTATTGATAAGGTTAGTTTGTATCTTAATAGTATCGGCTGTAAAGATTGCAGAAAGACCTATCAAGACGCATTGAAAGAATACTTAAACGCAAAGCACGACAAACTTTGTCCCCTTTGTCAAGAAAGGCTTAACAAAAATCCCTTGAGAGTTTTGGATTGTAAGAACGACGATTGTAAAGAAATTACAGCAAATGCACCCAAAATTTTGGATTTTATTTGCGAAGATTGTTCTAACCATTTTGAAAAGGTAAAAGAACTTTTGACTTTGGCAGGCGTAGAGTATAAAATTAACCCGAATATCGTTCGTGGGCTTGATTATTACACGAGAACGGTTTTTGAATTCGTTTCGGAAAATATCGGTGCGCAAGGCACGGTGTGCGGTGGCGGTAGATACGACGGTTTGGTTGCGCAATTAGGCGGTAACGATATGCCGGGAATAGGTTTTGCGGTTGGTATTGAAAGAATTTTGATGTTGTTAGAAAATACTAAAAAGCAAATAGAAAATCCCAACAAAATCAAGGTTTATTTTGCGCCTATGGGCGAAGAAGAAGGCAAAAAGGCGTTTGAACTTGCTAGTAGGTTAAGACAAAACGGCATATCTGCTGATTTTGACCATATGGGTAGGGGTATAAAATCACAATTTAAATACGCTGATAAAATCGGTGCAGCGTTTGTTGGCGTTATCGGTTCTGATGAACTAACTAACGGCGTGGTTAAAATGAAAGATATGGCAGGCGGAACGGAAACTGCCGTTAAGTTTGAAGAAATTATTGAATTTTTAAAATGAGAGAAATAGGTAGAGTAACAGAAATAGACGGCAAGAGCGCAATCGTCCGTGTGGACAAAAAGGACGAGTGCAGTAAATGTGGCATGTGTCTATTTCCTAAAAATGCAAACTACGTGGATTTCCCTGCGGAAAATTCGCTAAAAGCAAAGGTGAACGACTTGGTTGAAATAGAAACGGATAAGGATGCAAAATTGCTTGGCGCTATTTTAGTTTTCCTAATTCCGCTAATTTTGATAGGCTTGTCGGCGCTTTTAACTTATTTATTTAAGATTAGTGAACTTTGGACTTTAATTTTTAGTGTAATATTTATAATTTTGTGGTATACTATTCTAGCGGTAATAGATAAAAGGCTGAAAAACAAGTCGGGTTTTTGTCCACGAATCGTTAGTATATTGAATACCGATATACAAGGAGAAAAAGAAAATGAGTGAAATTTTAGAAGTTTTGAGCAAAGAAGAATTTGAAGGAATATTAAAAAGTAAAAAATTAGTGTTGGTTGATTTTTATGCAACTTGGTGCGGACCTTGTAAAATGCAATCCCCCATACTTCACGAATTCAAGACTGAAGTGGGCGATAAGGTAGAAATCGTTAAACTTGACGTTGACCAAACCCCCGATATCGCAAGAGCGTTTGGAATTTTATCAATTCCCACCTTACTTTTATTTAAGGACGGGCAAACGGTTGAAAAGGCGGTTGGACTTACGACAAAAGCACAACTTTCAGAAATGTTAATTAAACACTTATAATAAAAAACGGTAATTACAACTTTTACAAAAGGAGATATAAAATGATAGACTTAACTTCCATTAAAATGGCAGACCCCGAAGTATACGAAGGTTTGCAAAAAGAACTTACTCGTCAAAGAAACAATATCGAACTTATTGCTAGTGAAAACTTTGTTTCTGAAAACGTTATGATAGCAGCGGGCAGTATGCTTACTAACAAGTATGCGGAAGGTTACCCCGAACACAGATATTACGGCGGTTGTCAATGCGTTGATATAGTTGAAACTCTTGCTATTGAACGTGCAAAGAAACTTTTTGGTGCAGATCATGCAAACGTTCAACCGCACAGCGGTGCAAACGCAAACTTTGCGGTATATTTTGCAGTTCTTAACCCCGGCGATACCATTATGGGTATGAGCCTTGCACACGGTGGACACTTAACTCACGGTAGCCCTGTCGCCGTTTCTGGTAAATGGTTCAACGCAGTAGGTTACGGTGTTAAAGAAGAAACCGGTGCTATTGATTACGACGATTTGGAAAAGAACGTTTTAGAAGTTAAGCCTAACATTTTCGTATGTGGCGCAAGCGCTTATCCGAGAACTCTTGATTTTAAGAGAATAAGAGAAATTTGTGATAAAGTTGGTTGCTATATGATGGTTGACATTGCGCATATCGCAGGTTTGGTTGCAACCGGTTTACATCCGAGCCCCGTTCCTTACGCAGATTTTGTTACCACCACCACTCACAAGACTTTAAGAGGTCCTAGGGGCGGTATGATTTTATGTAAAGAACAATATGCAAAAGCAATCGATAAAGCAGTATTCCCCGGAACTCAAGGTGGTCCTTTAATGCATATTATCGCTGCAAAAGCAATTGCATTTGGCGAAGCGTTGAAACCTGAATTCAAGACATATCAAGAACAAATCTTGAAAAACGCAAAGGCAATGAGTGAAAAGTTCTTGTCATTAGGCGTTAAACTCGTTTCCGGTGGAACTGATAACCACTTGATGCTTTTAGACCTTTCTGACAAAGATATTACTGGTAAGGAATTAGAGCGCTTACTTGACGAAGTAAACATCACGCTCAACAAAAATGCAATTCCGTTCGACAAACAAAAACCGTTTGTAACTAGCGGTGTAAGAATCGGCACTCCTAGTGTTACCACTCGTGGCTTTAAGGAAGAAGATTGCGAAAAGATTGCAGAACTTATTACTGAAATCATCAACAAGAAAGAAGACGCTTTCGATTACGTTCGTGCAGAAGTTAAGAAACTTATTGAAAAATACCCCTTATACGAAGGAGCAATAAAATAAAATGTACAAGTCCACGCTAAATCTGCTTGAAACGGAAATAGCAATTAAATACATAAAAGACACCTTTGAAAAAGAACTTGCAAGGGCGCTTAAATTAACCCGTGTATCTGCGCCGTTATTCGTTCAACCCGAAACTGGGCTTAACGATAACTTAAACGGATACGAGCGAGCCGTTAGGTTTGACGTCTTAACGCTTAAAAAAGAAGTGGAAATAGTGCAGTCCTTGGCAAAGTGGAAGAGAATGGCACTTTCTAAATACGGCTTTAAGGAAGATAGCGGGCTATATACCGATATGAACGCTATTCGCCGTGACGAAGATTTAGATGCTATCCACTCGGTATACGTTGACCAATGGGACTGGGAAAAGATTGTAACAAAAAAAGACCGTAAACTTAGTTATCTAAAAAAGACGGTTAACGCTATTTATAAAGCGCTTAAGAAATTGTCCGTTGCGGTAAACAAAAAATACCCGGAGTTAACGCATAATTTACCTGAAAAAATTACCTTTATTTCTACGGCGGAATTAGAAAAAGAATACCCCGATTTAACTAGAAAAGAAAGGGAAAAAGCCGTTGCTAAAAAGTACGGTGCGGTTTTCCTTTATAAAATCGGTTGGCCGTTAAAAGACGGTAAACCGCACGACGGAAGGGCGGCTGATTATGACGACTGGAAACTTAACGGAGATATTATCTTGTGGTACGACGTTTTGGGTATTGCACTTGAAATATCTTCAATGGGTATAAGAGTTGATGCAGATAGTTTAGTTAAACAATTAAAGAAAAAGGGCGAGTTAGATAAGTTAGAAAACCCCTATTGTAAAGACATAATAAGCGGAAAATTACCGCTTACTATAGGTGGTGGAATAGGTCAGTCCCGCCTTTGTATGTTCTTCTTGAACAAGGCGCATATAGGCGAAGTTCAATCGTCTGTTTGGGCTGATAAAGACGTGGAAGAAAATGCTAAAAAGGGTATTTATCTTTTATAATGGAAAGATTTAATAGAGCTTTGTTGCTAATAGGTGACGAAAACCTTGAAAAACTAAAAAAAGCGTCGGTGGCTGTGTTTGGCGTAGGCGGAGTTGGCGGTTACGCCGTTGAATCGCTTGTGCGTAGCGGAGTGAGTAAAATTACCGTGTTTGATAACGATACGGTGGCTTTATCTAATATTAACCGTCAAATTATAGCAACCGAGCATACTTTGGGCAAAGACAAAGTAGAGGCGGTCAAAGACCGCCTTTTGGCTATAAATCCAAACCTAAACATAGTTTGTAACAAGGTTTTCTATTTGCCTGAAAATGCAGAAAAATATCCCCTAAATGAATACGACTACATAATAGATGCCGTCGACACCGTAAGCGCAAAAATTGAGATTATTACAAGGGCGAAAAAGGCGGGCGTGCCCGTTATTTCTTGTATGGGTACGGGCGGAAAAACAGACCCTACAGCCTTGAAAGTTGCGGATATAGAAAAGACCAAAGGCTGTCCTTTAGCACGTGTTATGCGTAGAGAATTAAAGTCTAGAGGCATAAAGGAAGTTAAAATAGTTTATTCGGAAGAAATCCCTGTAAATTTCAACAAGGATTTGGCTGAAGACGTTAAAAACGGTAGCAGGAAAGCGCCGTCTAGTATGATTTTTGTTCCGGCAAGCGCAGGAATTTTGCTTGCTAGGGAAGTTGTTTTTGATATTATAAAAAGGAGCTAACAATGAAGTTTTTAATAGCATCGGATATTCACGGCTCTAAATATTATGCGGAAAAAATCGTTGAGTTAAAGAAAAAGGAAAAAGCCGATAAAATAATAGTTTTAGGCGATATTTATAATCACGGGCCTAGAAATCCTTTGCCGAAAGATTACGCTCCGCTTGAAGTTGCAGAAATCCTAAACGGCGAAATAAAAGACTTGATAATTATCAAAGGGAATTGCGATAGTCAAGTTGACACAATGATATCCAAATTTGACTTCTTGGAAAATTTGGTGATAGTAAGCGGTGAAAAAAGCGTGTTTTTAACACACGGGCATATATATAATAAAGACTGCCCGCCAAAAACTAACTTTGATGCGGTTATATACGGGCATTTTCACACGGGGTTTATTGAAAGAATAGGCCAGACTGTTTTTGCCAACGCAGGCTCTACGTCTTTGCCAAAAAACGGCACGCCGAACAGTTATATTGTTTTAAGTGACGGCGTCATAACTCTTAAAGATATAGGTGGGAAAGTTATTAAAGAAATTAAGATATAATTAAAACAAATAAAAAACAAACGAGCGGAAAGCAATGCTTTCCGCTCGTTTTGCTATATTAAAAAATTAAATTTCCTTAATAGTTTTTCTTGGGCATTTAGCCACGCAGGTAAGACAACCACTACATTTATCGTAATCAATAACGGGTAAATTGTTTACCATAGAAATTGCGTTTTCAGGGCAATTTTTAGCACATAATCCGCAACCGATACAACCAACCGTACAAGCACCCATAACGTCCTTACCACGACATTTAGTAGAGCAAGCAACGTAAATTTTAGCAGTTGCAGGAATAAGTTCAATCAATTGTTTAGGACATTTTCTTATGCAAGCACCACACGCTGTACACAATTCTTTGTCCGTGCAAGCAACGCCGTTTTTAACGCTAATGCCGTTATTTGTACAAGCAAGAGCGCAAGTGCCGTCCCCCAAGCAACCTTCTGGGCAAACCTTTTTACCACCCATATAAACGGATTGATAATCGCAACCCTTGTTTCCAACGTAATCAAACTTGTTTTTTGCGTTATTACCGCCTGCGCATTTAACAACTGCAAAAACTTTTGCAGACGCCGAGTATTCTAAGCCTAGAACTCCAGCGATAAATTCTTTGTCTTCGTTAGAAGTCGCACCGCAATCGTTAATAGTTGCTTTGCCTTCAACCAACGCTTTTGCGTAATCGGCGCAACCAGCGTATCCACAACCACCGCAGTTTGCACCTGCAAGGTGTTCTGAAACTGATTGAATTCTTTCGTCTTCTTTAACGAAACAAAGTTTTGAAACGGTTACGATAAGAATTGCAAAAATTATTGCGACAACCGCAACTATAAGTAGCACGGTTAACAATGAATCAACGTTAATAGGTCTTAATAAATTATACAACATAACATATCTCCTTAAATCAACGCAAACACGTAGAACGCCATTGCAATAAAGCTAGCAGAAATCATAGCGATAGGGAATCCTTTAAGGCTTTTTGCGATAGGTAAACGTGCAATTTTTTCACGCATACCACTCATAAGCACGATAGAAAGGGTAAAGCCAAGACCTGCAAAAATTCCGTATAAAACGGCAAATCCTAAATTCATACTTGATGCGGAAATATTGATTAAAGATGCAATTTGCGCTGAGTCGATAACTAATTCCGCAACGCCAAGCACCGCACAGTTAGTGGTGATTAAGGGAAGGTAAATTCCCATAGCGTTATAAAGGGTAGGTGAGAATTTTTTAAGCGCCATTTCAATCATTTGCACTAAAGATGCAATAACGAAGATGAACACTATAATTTCTAAATATTCAATGCCTAGCGGAACTAAAAGAAAAGTGTAAATAGGGTAGGTGATTAAGCAAGTTAAAGTCATAACGAAAGTAACTGCTAAGCCCATGCCGAGTGCGCTCTTAAAATCTTTAGAAACGCCAAGGAAAGGACATATTCCCAAGAATTGAACAACGACGAAGTTGTTAATAAACATAGCCGAAACGACAATCATTAAATATTCCATTATTGTACCTCCTTGGTGTTATCAACTTGTTTAGCTGATAATTTTCTGCGCTTGTTTGCAATTAGGTTAGACGCAAAGGCAAACAATGCGATAAACACACCGTAAGTGAAGAATGCCCCCGAACTTTGAGCAAAGAATCCGATTTGGAAATCCCAAAGTTTAATGCCAAAGAGTGCTCCGCTACCAAGAACTTCTCTAACCGCACCCATAAGGGTTAAGGCAATGGTAAAGCCAAGCCCCATAAACAAACCATCCGCAGCAGATGCTAAAACGCCGTTCTTGCTTGCAAAACTTTCCGCACGTGCTAATATTATACAGTTAACAACTATTAGCGGGAGATAAAGCCCAAGCGATTCGTAAATATCGGGTAGGAATTTATCTAAAAGTAATCTTACTATGGTAACGAAAGTTGCTATAATAAGAACGAAAGCGGGAATTCTTACTTTAGACGGAATAACCTTACGCAAAAGCGAAACTAAAATATTACTGCAAATTAAAACAAAAGTAACCGCCGCACCCATGCCGATACCGTTCATAGCCATAGTGGTTAAAGCCAAGGTCGGGCAAGTTCCCAAAACTAATTTTAGCGTGGGGTTATTAGTGATAATTCCGTCTGTTGCTATTTTCTTAAAATCGGTTTTCATTATTTACCCCCTAAATAAGTTATTACGCAGTTAACTGCGTTGCACGCTGCCGTTGCAGACATTGTTGCACCGCTCATAGGATTTTTAAGTCCAGTAGCGTCTGCTTTCGGTGAGAAAACGCCTTGTCCGTTTTCATAAGCGTCGGTTACGTCTATTAAGAAGTTTTCATAGTAATCGCCACCAAACTTACTCATAAGCGTTTGCTTTTCATAGCCATCTAAAATAACTTTATCAATAACGTAGTTTTCGTTGGTTTTAACAACTTTTAACCAAAGGGTAATAGTTCCGCCTTTGTAACCGTTAATACCCGTTGCTCTAAAAAGAACGTCGTCGCCAACCAAGTATTTTTTGCTGATAGTTCCAAAATCGTTTGTAATTGCGGTGCCACCGTTATCTAAGTCAAGTTCAATGGCGTATTCGGGAACAGAACCGTAAATTTTCTTTATTGCTCTTGCCGTTCTTTCTTCAGGTGGAACGAACAACAAATCGTTTAACACAGCAAGCAATCCGCCGAAAAATACCAACAAACAAAGAAGAACAGCGGTGCATCTAAACCAGTCACTCTTAAAAAAGTTTTTCATATTACGCCCCCTTTGTTTTCTTTGCTTTTACGTAGCCAAAAGGCTTGTTAATAACGAACTTATCAATTAGAGGAACAAACAAGTTCATTAAAAGTATTGCGAATGAAACAACTTCAATACCGGTTGCGTGCCTTAAAATAGCGGTAACCGCACCGAGTAAAACGAAGTAAATAATATTGCCGAGCGTGGTGTTTGGGGTAGTGGTGTAATCGGTTGCCATAAAGATAGCACCTAAAACAAGCCCGCCCGATAAAATTGACGGCAAGAAATAACTAAAGTTAAATCCGTTTAAGCAAACGGTGATTAAACCTGTGGTTACTATGTAAATAACGGGGTAACCGATATTTATAATGCCTAAAACAGCAAGGTAAATACCGCCGAGAATTAAGGCGAGTTTACAAGTTTCACCGATACAACCAGCAAGCCCCGTACCAAGCAATAGGTCTAAAATAGAAAGGTCGGTTGAAACGCCGTTAGTAAACAAGTTAGTTAAAACGGTTGCGCCCGTAGTCGGGGAAAGTGAAGTTCCACCCGATAAACTTGCAATAGACGGTAAAAGCCAACCGCTTGCCATAACCGAAGTAAAAGACATAAACGCAAAAATTCTGCCCGTTACCGCTGGGTTGACAAGGTTTTTACCCGTTCCACCGAAAATCATTTTAACAACTATAATTGCAAACGCACTTGCAAAGATAGGAACGTAAAGGGGAACTTGAGAGCCGATTGATAGACCGATAAGTAAACCTGTTACGCAAGAAGTAAAATCAAACTGTTTAATTATCTCGTTAAACTTTTTGCCAACTATTAAAAGGTAAATAAATTCGCTAGCCACCGCACCCAATACCGAGAGAGCAAGGATTAAAAAGGCGTTAAGACCAAACAAAACGATACCCATAATACAAGCGGGCATAAGCGCTATACACACGTGTTGCATTATTCTAGTAGTGGTCGTTGGTGCTTTTACGTGTGGGGAAGAAGAAAACTTATAAATTTTATCTGCCATTTTGTTTCATCTCCTTAATTTTAGTTTTTGCGAGCGAAATGCTTTGCACTAGTGAGCGTTTAGCGGGGCAGTTGTAAGCACAAGAGCCACACTCGATACAATTCATTGCTCCGTATTTTTCCGCACTTGCAAAATCGCCGGAAAGCGCAAAACTTTCTATATACATAGGCATTAAACGCATAGGGCAGTTTTTAGCGCACTTTGCACAGTTAATGCAGTTGGTAGGCTCTTTTACGCAAGTTTCTTTATCGGTAAGGAATAAATAACCCGAATTAGTTTTTCTAGTATAAGAAGTCGTGTTAATCATACCTTTGCCCATCATAGGACCGCCAGAAATGATTTTAACCGTTTCACCAACTAAGCCACCGCAAAATTCAATAATGTCTTCAAGCGGAGTTCCTATTTGCACACGTAAGTTTTTGGGCTCTTTAATTCCACCGCCACTTACAGTAAGAACGGTTGAAGATAAAGCCTTATTGTCTTCGATAGCGTGTTTGATGGCGATAAGCGTCTTTATGTTTTGAACGCAACAGCCAACGTCAAACGGCATTTTACCAACGGGCACTTTTCTACCCGTCGTGCAATAAATTAAGTGCTTTTCGCTACCCATCGGGTATTGCTTTTTAAGAATAACCACTTCAATATCGTCGTATTTAGAAAACGCTTCTATTGCTTTGGGTTTGTTTGCTTCTATGCCGATAATAATCTTTTTAATACCAAGAGCCCTTGCGGCGTATTTAACGCCCCTATAAATATCTTCGGTATTTTCAATCATTAAGCGATAGTCACAGTTTAAGTAAGGCTCGCACTCTGCGCCGTTAATAATTAAATATTCTAATTGTGTTTTTGGCGAAAGTTTTACGGCGGTGGGGAAGCCTGCGCCACCAAGCCCAACTATACCCGCAAGTCTAATACGCTCAATAATAGTTTGCGGTTCAAAATTTTCAATGTTGTCAAAGAAAATTTCGTCCGTTCTGTCGTCGTTTTCAATAACGACGTGTTTGGTTTTAAGCCCGCTTTCAGTCGGTATATCTTCAATAGCAGTAACAGTACCGCAAACCGACGAGAAAACGTTTGCAGAAATCATACCGCTTGCTTGTCCTATAAGTTGTCTTTTATTGACTTTGTCGCCAACGTTTACAATAGGAATAGCAGGTGCGCCTATATGTTGAGACATGCTTATATACACCTTTCTCGGTGCGGGCATTTTAACGATAGGGCTTTCAGCACACATTTCTTTCATATCTTCAACGTGTATACCGTAAAGATAGTTTTTACCTTTTCTAATGCTCAATTTTTTTCTCCTTTATTATATAGTGTTAAACTTTGTGGTGATTTTTTGATAACCGTGTAAACGCATAGCCCTACTATTACCCCAGAAATTACGCCTATTAAGGCTAAATACGGGGAATACGCAAGATATTCTATGGTTTTAGTGATTAAACAAAAAACAATGTTTTGCAAAACTATGTTTACCACCGCACCTAAAACGCTGACGGCTAATAGACTTACCTTTTTAATATTGTAAAAAAGTAATATTTGCACGGTAAGTGCAATTAGACCGCTAGGCAACGAATACATTAGTGCGGATATATTTCCACTAAACAAACTCCCAAGCAATGTTTTCACGGCTAAAACGGCAACGCCGTATCCGTAACCGAGTGTTAGGGCAGTTAGTAAAATAAAAACGTTTGATAGTCCCATTCTAGCACCGGGAATTATGATAGGTGGAAATAGGCTTTCCAAAGTGAAGGTTATAGTTGCAAGGCTAGCAAATAAACCCGCTAAAGCAAGTTTGAATACACGTTTATTTTTCATATTCCACCTGCTATGGGCGGGGTAAATCCGCCGTTTTCTAAAATTGAAATTTTAAGTTGATGCGGTGCGCAGTATATTGTTCCCTTATCTTTTAATTCGGGAAAATGCACGCAATCTTTAGATGCCGAGCAATTACTTTCTACTACCTTTGCCGTAAGGTTAGTCGTGTCAAAGAAAATAACGTTATAACCTTTTTTATCGTGCGAGTAAATTTTTACAAAGTAGCCACTTTGGTTTTTTTGAGTTTCCACTAAATCAATAAAATCATTTTCAACCAAAAGTGTTTTATCGTTATAAAAAGTTACGGCTTTTTTGTTTTCAACCAAAACGCAAAAACCAGAAGAATTTACGGTTTTATTGCCTAAAAGCGGAAAAAGGAATAACCCTAAAACGATTATTATAACGAGTAAATATATCGCTATATCTCCCCGCAAAAATAGGGGCGAATTTTTTACTTTTTCAATACCGTTATTTTTCAAAACACAAAACTCCCACTTATAATATATTTTATAATAAATAGGTTGCTTTGTCAATATATAATAATACATTTATCGACTAAAAATTGCAAATTTTTATGTAAAATAAAAAGGGAGAATTTTAATCGTATAACTTGTTAAAAACGCTTGCAAAAAAACATTATATTGTTTAAAATAGTTAAGATGAGTAAGTATGACTTTTTACCCGATAAACTTAATATATCAATTACTTGCGCTTCTGGCGTTGAAAAGGTTGTTAAAAGCGAATTAAATCGCCTGGGCTACGAGAGTGCGCCTGCAATTAACGGAAGAATTACCTTTTCCGGCGATATGCTTTCGGTTGCAAGGTGTAATTTGTTTATGCGTTCGGCAGATCGCGTGTACATAAAGGTTGCGGAATTTCCCGCTGAAACCTTTGACCAACTTTTTGACGGAGTTAAAGGCGTTAGGTGGGAAGATTATATTCCAAAGGACGGAAAAGTAACCGTTAACGGCAAATGTGTAAAAAGCACTTTGTTTGCTATTTCCGCCTGTCAAAGTTTGGTTAAAAAGGCAATAGCGGACAGGCTTTGCGGTGTTTATCACTTAAATAGATTAAACGAAACGGGTGCGGAATATCCGCTTGAGTTTTCGGTGTTCAAAGATACCGTTTCGCTGTACATAAACACTAGCGGTGCTGGACTACACAAGCGTGGTTATCGCGATATGGTTGGAATTGCACCGATTAAGGAAACTTTGGCGTCGTCTTTATTATTGCTCAGCGATTTTTATAAGGACCGCCCGTTTGCAGACCCATTTTGCGGGTCGGGGACGATAGCCATTGAAGGGGCGAGAATTGCCCTTGATATTGCAGGCGGAATAGGGCGTAGGTTTGCTTTTAACGACTGGGCGAATTTTGACCAAAAGATTTTTGATTTAGCCTTTACCGAAGCAAAAGACAAAGAGCGTAGAGATAGAAAATTAGAATTTTTTGCATCAGACGTAGACCCAAAGGCGATTAAACTTGCAAAACGCCACGCCGAGCGTGCAGGGGTTGCTGATAAAATTAGGTTTGAAGTAAAAGACGTTAAGCATTTTTGTTCTTCTCTCAAAAACGGCACGATAGTAACTAATCCGCCGTACGGAGAAAGAGTTTACGATAAGAAAGAAGCCGAAGAGTGCTATAAATCGTTCGGCAACGCTTACAAAAACCTTGACGGTTGGTCGGCTTTCGTGATAACTAGTGCGAATAATTTTGAACGATACTTTGGCAAAAAGTGCGATAGAGAAAGAAAGTTATACAACTCTAACAAAGAGTGTAAATATTATTATTACTATGGTAAAAAGGAGAAAATAAATGATTGACGGCAGATTGTTAGTAGAAAAATTGATTAGATATGCTGGAAAATTTTTGCATCTTGAAAAGCGTGACGAGATTTATTTTAGGAACTTGCTTTTAAGGGAATTTAAACTTTTAGACCCGATAATAGATGCAGGGGATTTGTCCTATATAGACCAGATGACCGTGCCTGACGAGTTGGTTAAGGAAATTGAAGAATATGCTTTAGAAAACGGTTTGACGGAAGAAGGTTTTGAAAATCTTTACAGCACGTTTATTATGGGTGTGTTGTCGCCGTTACCGTCAAAAGTAAACGAAACTTTCCTTAAAATAAAGGCAGAAAAGGGAATAGAAGATGCCTGCCGTTATTTTTACGACCTTTCAATCAAGAACAATTACGTTCAAAAAACTGCTATCGGCAGAAACTTAAAGTGGGAATACCCAGACGGCGATAAATTTTTAGAAATAACCGTAAATTTAAGCAAGCCCGAAAAAGACAACAAAGAAATTGCCAAGTTGTTGACTTCCGCTCCTAAAAAGAGCAATTATCCCGCCTGTTTCCTATGCAAGGAAAACGAAGGTTTCCAAGGAACGTTAACCCATCCCGCTCGTGAAAATATTCGCACCATATCGTTAAAGATGGGTGGTGAAGACTGGTTTGTTCAATATTCGCCATACGCTTATTATAACGAGCATATGATTGCTATTTCAAACGAACATAAGCCTATGCATATCGCAGAAGACACGGTTGAAAAAATCCTTGACTTTGTGGACTTTTTCCCGAACTATATGATAGGTTCTAACGCCGCATTACCTATAATCGGCGGTTCGATATTAAACCACGAACACTTCCAAGGCGGAGAACATTTAATGCCTATGCACAAAGCACCGCTTAAAAAGGAATTTTATAATAGCAATTATCCACAAGTTAAAGTGGGAATTGTGGACTGGTATAACAGCGTAATTCGTTTAGAAAGCGCAAACAGAGAACAAATTAAAGAGTTTGCTATTAGTATAATAAAAGAGTGGGAAAACTACAACGACCACGCTTGCGATATATATTCGCATACGGACGGCGTTAGACATAATTCGCTTGCACCCGTTTGCAGAAAGTCTGGCGAAAATTATATTATCGATATGATTTTGCGTAATAACAGAACGAGTGAACAATATCCAGACGGTATTTTCCACGCTCATCCCGAATATCACAATATTAAAAAAGAAGGTATCGGCTTAATTGAAGCAATGGGATTGTTTATTTTGCCGGGTAGATTAAAGAAACAACTCCGTATGATTGCGGAAATTTTGTGCAAGATGGAAAAATACGACCAAGTAGAGTTGTCTAAACCAGAAAATTACCTTTATGCACATAGAGATATGATTAGCGAAATGGTAAACGAAGGTTTTAGCGACAATATAGAAAGCGCCGAACAACGTGTTACCGATAGAGTAAACGTGGTTTGCAAAAACATACTTTTCAATACCGCTGTGTTTAAGCCTGATGAAAACGGAGCAAGTGGTTTTGAAAGATTTTTAAATAAATGTAACGTTTTTGAAAAATAAAAAGTAAAAAAGGAGATAAAATATGAACGTTTTAGTTACTGGTGGTGCAGGTTATATAGGCTCGCATACTTCGGTTGAACTTTTAAATGCAGGACACAACGTAGTGTGCATTGATAATTTTATGAACAGTAAATACGAGTCGATTAGAAGAGTGGAAAAAATCACCGGCAAGAAAATTAAGTTTTACGAAGGAGATATTCGTGATAGGGCTATTCTCGATAAGATTTTTACTGAAAATAAAATTGATTCGGTTATCAACTTTGCTGGACTTAAGGCAGTTGGCGAATCTTGTGCCAAACCGTTAGAATATTACGAAAATAATATAGAAGGGCTTTTGATTTTGGCGTTTGCTATGCGTGACCACGGTGTTAAGAACTTGGTTTTCTCATCTTCTGCAACCGTTTACGGCAAACCCAAGAGCGTGCCTATTCGTGAAGACTTTCCGCTTTCAACTTCAAACCCATACGGAAGCACGAAATTGTTTATAGAATATATGCTAAAAGACCTTTATGCATCTGACAACTCGTTTAATATTGCAATCTTGCGTTATTTCAAGCCCGTAGGTGCGCACGAAAGTGGTTTGATTGGCGAAGACCCCAAAGGTATTCCCAACAATTTATGTCCCTATATAACTCAAGTAGCAGTAGGAAAGAGAGAATATTTGGGCGTGTTTGGTGACGATTACGACACGCACGACGGAACTGGCGTTAGAGACTTTATTCACGTTGTAGACCTTGCAAGGGGACACGTTCTTGCGGTTAATAAACTTGCGGAAAACCCTGGTTTACTTATCGTAAATCTTGGCACGGGTCACGGCTACAGCGTTTTAGATATGGTTAAAGCATTTGAGAAAGTTACCGGTAAACCTATTCCTTATAAAATTATGCCACGTCGCCCCGGTGATATCGACGAGTGCTACGCAGACCCGTCACTTGCGAAAGAAGTTCTTGGCTTTAAGGCAGAAAAATCGCTTGAAGATATGTGCCGTGACGCTATGAATTGGCAAACCAAAAACCCTGACGGTTACGTAGAATAAAGTTTTAAATTTTCAAAGCATGAACAAGCAAAAATTAAACAAAGAAAAATTAAGTAAAAATGCGATTGCTTTAGTGGTGTTATGCGCTGTTGTATATTTCGTTTCGTATATGGGAAGGCTCTCTTATAGTGCGAATATAGCAATGGTTTGTGGGTTTTTTGCCATAGATAACGGCACGGCGGGTTTAGTTGGTACTTGTCTTTTTGCATCTTACGGTGCGGGGCAAGTTGTTAACGGATTGCTTTGTAAAAGATATAATCCTAAAATATCTATTGCGATAGCGTTATTCGTTTCGGCTACCTCAAACTTTGCGGTAGGTTTTATTACAAGAGATTATTTTTATTTGGTTTGCGTTAGTTGGTTTATTAACGGCGCTGCGCAATCGATATTGTGGTCGTCTATAGTATTGCTACTTAAAAGCAGTTTAACGGCTAAACACATAAGTTTTGCAGTATTTATAATGAGTGTGCCTGTTTCAATGGGAACTTTTGCAACTTACGGAATAAGCGCCTTGCTTTCAGCATTATCTCTTTCGTTTAAGATATCTTTCTTTGT
>JAGCIP010000072.1 GCA_017648525.1 Clostridia bacterium | reverse complement strand
GAGTATTATTATGGAAAAGATATACGGTTACAAGGAAAAAGACGTTGTGGGGTTGGCACGTTTCTTAAACGGAAAGGAAAATCAGCCACTATCACGCACCTTTGAAGAATACGCAAAGATTAGCAAAAAAGCAAAAGGCACGGTTAGAAATCTTTATTACGCACTTGCAAAATTAAGCCAAACGGACAAAGATTTTTGCCAAAAGTATTTGGGCGGAAAAACTCTTTCGGTTAACAAAATCGTGGAGTTTAGCGATTGCGAAGAGCGACAACTCATTAAGAAAATTCTACTTGCAAAAAGCAAAGGGCTATCGGTTAGAAGTGAAATTATGCGCTTGTCGGGCGGGGACGGAAAAATTGCTTTGCGCTTACAAAACAAGTATAGAAACGCCGTTAAAAACAAAGAAGAACTTATTGAAAGCGTTAAAAACGATTTGGTTTTAAGCGGTGTAAAAATTAAAGAAGATTACTTGTCTACTAAATCCGTTTTACAAAGCGAGCCGTTTGAAAAATTGAAAAGCGAAATTAACAATTTAGTTGCTAAAATATCTATAAAAATTCAGCGTGAAAACGAGTTCTTAAAAGAAAGAGTTGCCCTTTTAGAAAGCGAAAATCTAAAACTTTCTAATCTTCTTTACGGCGTTTCACCTATCGATACCGTAAACTATTTCGGCGGTAATGGTGGAAGAAAAGTTCTTAATTAAACCATAAATTGAAGTAAACTTGAATTTTCTTTTATATAATTTTGAAAAAAATAAAGGAAAAGTTTATGGATTTATTTAAAAAATGTAGCGGACTAACCAACGTTAATCTAGCAAAAGAAAAAGACATTTATCCGTATTTTCATCAATTGAACTCTAAACAAGGTCCAGAGGTAGTGATGGAAGGGAAAGACGTGATAATGATAGGCTCTAATAACTATCTTGGACTAACTTCTCATCCCGAAGTAATTGAAGCGGGTGTCAAGGCGCTTGAAAAATACGGTAGCGGGTGCTCGGGGAGTAGATTTTTAAACGGTACGCTGGACGCTCACGTTGCATTAGAGGGTGAACTTGCAGAATTTTTAAAAAAAGAAGACGTCGTAACCTTTTCAACGGGATTTCAAAGCAACTTGGGAATAATAAGCGCAATTGCGGGTAGGAACGACTATGTTTTATGCGACAAGGAAAATCACGCCAGCATCTACGACGGGTGTAGATTATCTTTTGCTAAAATGTTAAGGTACAACCACTCTGACATGGAAGATTTAGAGCGCCTTTTAAAGAGCATTGATACTTCTGTGTCGGGCGTGCTAATCGTGACAGACGGCGTGTTCAGTATGGGTGGGGACATCTGTAAACTACCCGATATAGTTCGCCTTGCTAAAAAGTACGGAGCGCGCGTTATGGTGGACGACGCACACGGGCTTGGTGTGTTGGGAAAATACGGCAGGGGGACGGCGGAACACTTTGGGCTAGAAAATGACGTTGATATTTATATGGGAACGTTCTCGAAATCACTGGCAAGCCTTGGTGGATATATGGCTTCAAAAAAGGAAGTGTGCGAATACGTCCGACACGTTTCTCGACCATTTATTTTCTGCGCAAGCATTCCGCCCGCAAACGTTGCGTGCGCAAGAAAAGCGTTGGAAATATTAAAACGCGAGCCCGAACGCGTTAAAAACCTTGCGGATATTAGCGAATATATGCGTAGCGAATTAAAGCGCGCAAACGTGGATATTATAGCCATTGATAAAACCCCTATTATTCCTATTTATACTTATGAAGACGAGAAAACTTTTTTGGCGTGTAAACTGTTGTTTGAACGCGGTGTTTACGTAAACCCCGTCGTGTCGCCAGCAACTCCCGTAGGTCAAGCGCTATTGCGCACTAGTTATACCGCAACTCACACCAAAGCCCAAATGGATACGGCTGTAGAAAAAATATGCGAGGTGCTTAAAATAGTTAACGCTCTATAATAAAAAAAATCGGCGATTATAATTGCCGATTTTTTAGTTTAATTTATTTGACAAAGGGAATAAATACCACTATAATATAATTGCAACTAAAAAGGTTGCAATTAAAGGTGAGTAATGAAATTATCTTCAAAAGCAAAATACGGCATAAAGGCCTGTCATATTTTGGGGATGAATTATCCTAATGCGTCGGTTTCTGCGAGTGTGCTTGAAAGTTATATATCCGTTTCGGGCAAGTATTTAGAAAAGATTATGCGTCTTTTAGCAAAGCGAGATATAGTTAGCGCAAACCGTGGCGCAAACGGTGGGTATTATTTATCCCGCTCGCCCGAACTAATTACCATAGGTGAAATTGTTAGGGCGTTAGAAGACGATATGGAAATAGTAGAGTGCGTTAAAGGTGACGCAAAATGTAAATGTTGTCCGTCTAGCGGGGTGTGGAAAAGGCTTTACGAAGGAATAAATAAACTGCTTGACGATATGACGCTAGCACAGATGATAAACGGGGAATTACAGTAAAAGGAGATAAAAGATGGAGAGAAAACCTATATATTTTGACCATGCGGCTACTACTCCGCTATGCAAAGAGGCGCTTATCAAAATGACGCCGTATTTTACTGAAATTTTCGGTAATCCTAACAGTCAACATTACTACGGTAGAGAGTCGGTTAAGGCGGTGGACGAAGCGAGAGACACTATTGCTAGTTTAATTAACGCTAAACCCAACGAAGTGTATTTTACTTCGGGCGGGACGGAGAGTGATAACTGGGCGCTCCGTGGCATTGCTCACGCAAGAAAGGAAAAGGGCAAACATATAGTAATTAGTCCTATTGAACACGCTGCAATGCTTTCAACGGCGAAAGCGCTTAAAAAGGAAGGCTTTGAAATAGAGTATATGAAAGTGGACGAGTTCGGCTTAGTGGACTTGGAACACTTAAAGAGCATAGTTCGTGACGACACTATTTTCGTTGGCTGTATGATGGCTAATAACGAAGTGGGAACGATTGAGCCGATTAAAGAGATAGTTCAAATAGCACACGAAAAGGGAGCGATAGCCTTTACGGATGCGGTGCAAGCGGCAGGCGTTTTGAAGATTGACGTTAAAGAACTTGGCGTTGACCTAATGAGTATGAGTGCGCACAAGATTTACGGGCCGAAAGGGGTTGGCGCACTATATATTAGAAACGGCGTAAAGGTAGAGAGTATTCTTACCGGCGGGCATCAGGAAAGAATGAAGCGCGGTGGAACGACCAACGTTGCGGGTATCGTGGGCTTTGCAGAAGCGTTCAAGATTGCGATTAAGGAAATTGACGATAACTTTAATTACGTTTCAAGTTTGCGTGACCATTTTATAGAAAGAATTTTAAGCGAAGTGCCGTTTGTTAAACTTAACGGACACAGAACGAAGAGATTGCCTGCAAATGCGGATTTTTCTTTTGATTTTATAGAAGGGGAATCAATACTTTTCAGTTTAGATTTGGCGGGCATATCGGTATCGTCTGGCTCGGCTTGTTCATCTGGCTCGTTAGAGCCGTCACACGTGTTGTTGGCGCTCGGTTTAGAAGAAGCGTTGGCACACGGCTCGATTAGGTTCTCGTTTGGAAAACACAATACAAAAGAAGAAGTTGATTACGCAGTTGAAGTTATTAAAGAATCGGTTAAAAAACTGCGTGAAATGTCGCCCTTGTTTAAGGCGGAAGGAGATATTAAATATGTATAACGAAAAGGTAATGGAAGTATTCAAAAATCCCAAAAACGTGGGCGAAATAGAAAATCCAGACGGAATAGGCACGGTTGGTAACGCATCTTGCGGAGATATTATGCAAATATCTCTTAAAATTGAAAACGATATAATCGTTGACGCAAAGTTTAAGACTTTCGGTTGCGCAGCCGCAATCGCAACGAGTTCTACCGCTACCGATATGATTATCGGTATGACTATTGAAGAAGCGTTAAAAGTAACCAACAGAAAGGTCGTTGAGTGTTTGGGCGGTTTGCCGTCACAAAAACTGCATTGTTCGGTGCTTGCTGAAGAAGCCATTAAAAAAGCGATAGAAGATTATTTAGCAAAGAAAAACGCCTAATAATGAGATAAAAAACAAATTAAAATACTAAAGCCACCGCACAAAATTTTGTGCGGTGGCTTGATTTTTTCTATTAGATTTTAATTATATTTACCCTAACAATGCGATTGAAATCGTGCAGTAAATAATTAACGATAACACGTCTACGATAGTGGTCATAAAGGGGCTTGCAACAACCGCAGGGTCTAATTTAAACTTTTTAGCGACCAAGGGAAGAAGACAACCGACTAATTTTGCCATTACGATAGCGAGAACTAACACGCTTGAAACGATAACGGCAATTTCTATTGTAACCGCATTATAAAGGCTGTCTATTAGCCAAAGTTTCAAAAAGCAAACGATACCGACGGTAAGACCAAGTAAAAGAGATGCTAAAAGTTCTTTTAATATAACCTTAAATAGGTTCTTAAACTGCACTTCGCCAAGAGCGAGCGCACGAATAACCGTAACAGAAGTTTGGTTGCCTGCGTTACCAGCCGTACCCATAAGCATAGGCACGAAAGCGTAAAGAGCACCGCCCGCAATCAAAGCCAAATTAGTTTCGTAATAAGATAAAACCATACTTGTAAAGGTTGCGGAAATCATAAGTAGAAGTAGCCAAGGCGCTCTGGCTTTCCAAATACTCCAAACCGATTGCTTAAGATAGGGCTTTTCGCTTGGTAAGACTGCCGCCATCTTTTGGATATCTTCGGTGGCTTCTTCTTGGATAACGTCCACCGCGTCGTCAATGGTAACGATACCGACTAAACAACCTTCCTTGTCGATAACGGGCATTGCGATAAAGTCGTACTTAGAAAATTTAAGAGCAACTTGTTCTTTATCCTCCATCGTCTTAAGCGTAATAACGTTAGTGTCCATAATGTCTGCGATTAAATCTTGATTGTTAGCAAGCAACATATCACGCACGGTAACAACGCCAAGCAAACGCTTTCTTCTATCGGTAACGTAACAGGTGTAAATTGTTTCTTTATTAACCCCCGTGCGACGAATTTTTTCAAACGCACTTTCAACGCTCATTGTTGCGGAAAGTGAAACGTATTCGGTGGTCATAATAGAGCCAGCCGAATCGTCGGGGTAAACCAAAAGTTCGTTTATTTGTTTGCGGTTTTCGGGGTCGGAGTTTTTGAGTATTCTCTTAACGACGTTAGCGGGCATTTCTTCAATAACGTCAACGGTATCGTCAAGGAACATATCGTCGATAAGCGCTTTAAGTTCTTTATCGGTAAACGCCCTAATTATACGTTCTTGAGTGTCCGTTTCAATGTTAACGAAAACGTCGCTCGCAAGTTCTTTAGGAAGCAATCGGAAAAAGACCAACTGTTCTTTTTCGTCAAGATTATTTTCCATAAAACCCGCAATATCCGCAGGTTCAAGGTCAAGAAGAATTATACGCAAATCGGCAAATTTACGTGTTTCTAAACAAAATGAAAGTTTTTCAAATATCGTTTGTAATTCTCTATTCATAATGCGCCTCCTTTTACTTCGTTAAAAATAAAAATCCCACCAAACAAAATGGTAGGGAAAATAAATACGCCATTAAAACGCAACCATACTGGCTTTAGCACCGTAGGGCAATGAAATTACGTTAAATCACGCCTTGTTTTCGACGTGGTTTGTTCATACCATCTAATAGTGTCTCCACTACTTCGCGGCAGTAATCCGTATCCCTATGGTAGCCTTACCTACCGGATTTGACTACTTTACTAGATAAAAAAATTAGTTGTGCAGTCGCTTATTTAGTTCTATTACAGTTTACTCTTTATTTTATAGGTTTGTCAACCGTTTTAAGAAAAAAATTTTCTTAATTTTTCGGAACGTCTTCGCCCTCAATTTTAACGTCGTAACCTATTTTGGGATTGACCTTTCTTATCGCCAAAATAAATTGTTCGTAAAACTCAGGCGATATAACGATTACCGTGTATTTTTGGTCGGCAAAATAAACCACTAATTTATCGCTTTTTTTGAAGTGTGTAATCTCAACTATTTCGCTAATCGGGGTTTTGGTTTTTAAAAACCCAAAGTATTGAACTAAAAATCCGTCTTTAATAGCGTATTTCCCATAAAAAATAACGCTTAAAACAAACACCAACATAAAAGCGGTGAGCAAAATAATAAGCGAATAAGAAACAGCCTTAAACGTGCTTTCGTTAAAAAAAGTTATTAAATTAAAAACGTTCCAGCAAATTCCAACCGCAGATAAAATTAGCACTAAAAATAAAAGCACCCAAACAGCGGTGGAATATTTAAATTTAAAACTTTTCATTTTAGCCCCCAAAAACAGTTAGAACTAACTATATTGTATTATAAAATTGCGGAAAAATCAAGGGGGAATTTTAATTTTTTCGTCGTTACTTGTGGAAAAATTTACTTGCTAAAAAATTTACTATGTTGTATAATGAATTTACTTAATTTTTACGGAGAAAAAAATGATTAAACTTATCAAGAAAGGCGTCTATTTTAAGGACGGCAAATTAGTTAGGGCAAAAAGTGTAGATGAACAAGCCAAAAAAGGCACAATCTCTTATAAAATTTTGTCTAGCCACAACGTTTCGGGTAACGACAAGAAACTCAATATCAAATTTGACGAAATTACTTCTCACGATATAACCTACGTTGGTATTATTCAGACGGCAAAGGCAAGTGGGCTAAAAGAGTTCCCGCTACCTTACACGCTTACCAACTGCCACAACTCTCTCTGTGCGGTTGGCGGAACTATAAACGAAGACGACCACGTTTTCGGCTTGTCCGCCGCTAAAAAATACGGCGGTGCATTCGTGCCTCCGCATTTAGCGGTTATTCATCAATATATGCGTGAAATGCGTGCTTTTTCAGGCGCAATGATTTTGGGTTCTGACAGTCACACTCGTTATGGTGCGCTCGGCACTATGGCAATCGGGGAAGGCGGTCCTGAACTCGTTAAACAACTTCTTGATAGAACTTATGACGTTGATGTTCCCGAAGTGGTTGCCGTTTACCTTAAAGGCAAATTGAGAAAGGGCGTTGGCCCGCACGACGTTGCACTTGCACTCGTTAAAGAAACCTTTAAGTGCGGTTTTGTTAAGAATAGAATTTTAGAATTTATCGGTAAGGGCGTTAAAACGCTTTCTATGGATTTTAGAAACGGTATCGACGTTATGACTACCGAAACCACCTGTCTATCTTCTATTTGGGTAACCGATAGCACCACCCAAAAATATTACGAAGAACACGGCAGAGCAGACGCTTATAAAGAACTTAACCCAGAAGACGGTGCGTATTACGATAGGGGTATCGTTATAGACTTATCTAAGATAGAGCCTATGATTGCACTTCCTTTCCATCCGTCTAACGCTTATACGATTAGAGATTTCCTTTCTCGTCCTTACGAACTCTTAAAACAGGTTGAAGAAGCCGGTCAAAAACTATTACCCACTGGCAAGGGCGAATTTAAACTTACCGATAAGATTAAAGACGGTAAAGTTTTCGTTGAACAAGGCGTAATAGCAGGTTGTGCGGGCGGTATGTACGAAAATATTGCCGAAGCAAGCGCAATTTTAGGCGACGCACCTATCAATAACAACGACTTTACTTTGGACGTTTATCCGTCTAGTCAACCCGTTTATAAAGGACTTGTGGACACGGGATACGTTGGCAAACTTATCGAAAACGGTGCGGTAATTAAAACTGCGTTCTGCGGTCCGTGTTTCGGTGCGGGTGACGTTCCGCAAAACAACGGCTTATCCATCCGCCACACTACCCGTAACTTTGAATCAAGAGAAGGTAGCAAGCCTGCAAACGGTCAACTTTCAGCCGTTGCGCTTATGGACGCAAGAAGTATCGCTGCAACCGCTAAAAACGGTGGTGCAATCACTTCTGCAATGGATATGGAATATTCTAACAAATTCAAAAAATACAACTTTAACGATAAAATTTATAAGGCAAGAGTATTTAATGCCGTTAAAAACGGAAATAAAGAAAGCGAGTTGGTTTACGGCCCGAATATTGCAGACTGGCCCAAAATGCAAGCGCTCAAAGATAATTTATTGTTGAAAGTGGTTTCAGTTTTAAACGACCCCGTAACTACAACCGACGAACTTATTCCGTCGGGCGAAACTTCTTCTTACCGTTCTAATCCGCTTAAACTTGCAGAGTTTGCTCTTTCGAGAAAAGACCCCGCTTACGTTGGCAGGGCAAAGGCCGTTCGTGACGGAGAATTTCCTGCTGAATTAGGCTTTAACGAAGAAAATACCACTTACGGTAGCGTGGTTTGTTCTATCAAACCGGGCGACGGCTCAGCAAGAGAACAAGCGGCGTCTTGTCAAAGGGTTTTAGGCGG
>JAGCIP010000071.1 GCA_017648525.1 Clostridia bacterium | reverse complement strand
GTTGCCATTTTCACATATTCTATACATTCTCATTCTCGCAATAGGCATATCCGTTCCAAAAAGAACACGTTTAGTGCCAAATAATTTTATACACTTTTCTATTACAAACGAATTAGTATTTGCAGAAAAATCAAATAACATATTTTTTGTATTTGAAGATAAAATTTCTAAGGAATTACCTAAATCTTCTTCACAATACGCTCTACCTATATGCGCAACGATTAACTTTACGTTAGGATATTTTTGCTCAATTTCTAAAAGTTGTTTAACGTTGTTTTCATGTTTAAGTCTTTCGGGTTTAGAAATATGTAGAACAACTTTCCAACCGTGTTTATCAGATATTTTGAGATGTTCTTCAGGCAAAAAATCAAAAATATCAGCGTTTGCCCCGTTAACATTAGGATTGCAATTATAAAGATATGGTTTTAAGCCTTGAAACCCTCCTTTAATAACTTGTTCTTCTATATATTCTGAACTATCCCCGTATCTACTCATAAAAAGCGCAGGAAAGCCTGTTTTTTTGCTAACTTTAGCAACGTATTGATTGCTTTGCTCAACCAACCCACTAGGAGTTCCAAATATGACAGGCGTAACTTTTTTGTCACCAAAAAGCGCATTATAACGAGCAATTGTTTCTTCAATACTTGCTTCGCAAAATACCTTGTTAACCCATTTACCTTTAACCCCAACTCTTTCGTGTTCGGGCAAAAACACGTGCGAGTGTGAGTCTACAATTTTATCGGGCAAAAAATCATACAATTCTTCTCTAAAAACTTGTTTATCGTAATCTGTAATAAAGTTATCCATAACCGCCTCATACTTATAAATTTTTAAAATATCTTAACACATAAGAAACCACTTGTCAATTTAAAAATTAAAAAATATTTACAATCCATTTATTTTAATAATTATAGAAAAAACACCTAGTAAAACCTAGGTGTCATTTTATTATGTCTCACATATTAAAATAGTAAAACAATTGTATTTTACTGTTTATTTGAATGCGGAGTTCCATCTGACCAAGGAGACGTAATTGCCTCTCTATATGCGTCAATATATTTTTGGTCTTGCTTAAAATTCGGGTCAGAGGTCGGGCATATACTCGGTTCTCTGCCATCTGAACCCCAGAAAGGAGTCGCAGTATCATTTTCATACATTTTGCGTTCTTCTTCGTTACGCATATCGGGTATATCAAAAGGTTTACCCTCTAAAATACTTCTGTGTGCTAAAATTCCTGTCGCCGACATTGTTGCTCCAAAATAAGCGTCCATTTCTGGCTTCTTGTTTTCCCTAATGCAGTTAAAGAACTCTCTAATTACAAAATAGTCACCACCACCATGTCCTGCATTCTTTACAGTTTCAACTTCACTATCATCAACCACGTCTTCCCATTTCGGCGTATAAATGTTATTCTCTTTCATATTTTCAGGCACAAACCCTTCTTCATAGTTTAAGACAACGGTATGACCTTGTCCACGAACGTTTTCAATTTGACCATTGACACCAACAATTCTATACGAATCCTCTCTACAACCAAAACTAGCATTTCCTGTAACACGGAACACCGAGTTGTCGTCGTTCTGAATAAGGATAATTGATGCAGCGTCTCCGCAATGTAATTCAAATGGTATATGTGGTTTATAAATAGGCATAGCCGAAACTCTCTTTGGTGTTTTCCCAGTTATCCACATTAATGGTGCTAAAGAGTGTGTCAAATAATAAGTTCTTGGCAAATAATTTCTCCAATGCTTTTCATAAGGCGTGTAATATTTAATCGAATCACCTGCAACTAAACCTTTTTTAGTTAAATCTTGGTCTTTCTTTTCTTCTCTTTCTTTTAAGTATGCATCAATAGCCGAACCGCCATGTGAATATTCGCCTTCCGCATAAAGAAGCTCGCCTAAAGTGCCTTCTTCATAAACTTTTCTCATTTCTTGGTTAAAAAGCATAAATGGGAAATTTTCAGAAATCATATAAATTGAATTGTATTTTTCATAAGCACGAACAAGCGCAACTGCATCTGTCATGGTACTAGCAGACGTACACTCGCTTAAAACAGGTATGCCCTTTTCCATACATTTAATCGCAAAGGGAGCGTGTTCGTTAAAACGGTTACAAAGCATTACAGCATCTAGTCCATCGTGATTAATAAAATCATCAAAGTTATCATATACAGCTAAATTTTCGCCCCAATTTGTCTTTGCTTCTTTTGCTCTTGGAGCATATTTTTCACAAACTGCTACAATTTCGCCGTTATTTGCTTTTATAATATTATGAAAAGCGCCGCCACGGCCAACACCAAATAATCCTAATCTAATTTTTTTCATAATTCTCCTCTAAAAATTCTATATAATATACTTAAGTTTAATAAATCTCGAAAAAATTTTTAACAAAGCATGACAATAGTATTACATTGGCAATCTCCTACAAAAATATTCTATTTCTTATTGTCTTTATAAATTCGTTATGTTTTCTTGCATCTCTCGGGTATTCTCTTCTACCTTTTACACCATTTTCGTGTAAAAGTTCCATTACTTTCTCTTTGCCTATTTTCTTTTCCAACGTCTTTAATAATCTGTATTCTTCAAACGCCTTTAATAGTATTTGATACCTTAAAGAATACTCCACGTCATCTTTTCCAGGATAAACCAAGAAACTGTCCCCAGCACAGAAATTTCCGCCTGCAGTAGTTTCTTCATATGGATTTAGCGGACGTGTAGAATATTGAGTGTTATAAAAATTAAAACCCCAATGCAAGAATCCTTGCGATTCATTTTCATAAATCTGCATGCCGATAATTTCCGTCCTTTGTAACGGCATATGAAAATATCTATTCGACAAGTATTCGTCGTCTATGTCTATGCAATAATACAATAATTTTTTAGTATTTTCAAACAATTCAAACTCTTTACTTCTAGTACATACTGCGGGTAAAGTAACGGCTTTATTTTTTACTATATCAAAGTGCGATATTGCGTCAAAAGTTTTAAGTCCGTAATTGT
>JAGCIP010000070.1 GCA_017648525.1 Clostridia bacterium | reverse complement strand
CCTCAGTGGCGCATACCTCACAGGCGCAGACCTCAGTGGCGCAGACCTCAGAGGCGCATACCTCACAGACGCATACCTCACAGACGCATACCTCAGAGGCGCATACCTCAGTGGCGCATACCTCACAGGCGCAGACCTCAGTGGCGCAGACCTCACAGACGCATACCTCAGTGGCGCAGACCTCACAGACGCATACCTCAGTGGCGCAAAAAATACGCCGTATATCCCTATGGTATGTCCAGAAGAGGGAAAGTTTATCGGTTGGAAAAAAGCAGAAGTACAGGAAGAAGAAGAAAATCATTATCGCAAGGTAATAGTGAAACTTGAAATCCCTGCAAGTGCAAAACGTTCAAGTGCAACTTCAAGAAAGTGCAGATGTAACAAGGCAAAAGTGCTTGAAATTTATAACTTTGACGGAACTGTTGCAAAAGAAAGGAAGTGCTATTCCGATTATAACAACGACTTTATTTATGAAGTCGGAAAGACAGTCAAAGTTGATGACTTCTGTAAAAATAGGTGGAATGAATGTGCACAGGGTATTCATTTCTTTATCAACAGACAGGAAGCAATAAATTATTAAGGAGGAAGAAAATGGCTGATGACTTATTCAATTTAATCTTACAGACGGCAACCTTTAACGGAGAAGTCTGTTATAACAACGCAGAAGAAATGGAAAGCGATTACAAAATAAATAAGTTTGTATCACTTGACCCGACAGAAATAAAACGGCTTGTGTTTACGGCTTATCAGTTCGGAAAAAATGGTGTGGAGGTAAAAGAAAAATGACTAAAGACGAAATGAAATGCAGAATCAGTATGGCTCTTAAATCCCCGAGACTACAACTAGGATTTGAGAATATCTGTAAGAACCTTTCAGATCTTGAAAAGGAAAATGCGGAAATTCAATACAAGTTGAAAAACCTTGTAAGTGTCGCAGAAGTGAGGCTTGCTAATTGGCAGAAATACAAAAAAGAAAATACTGAGTTGAAAGAAGAAATTGCTGATATAAACAAGAACTTCACACTTTGTGAAAGTAATGCAGATACATATTATGATTTACTTATTAAGGCAAAAGAACTGATAGAAGATATGTATGACAAAATACCTGCTAGTCATTCTGATTACTACAAAGATGTTATGGACAGAGCAAAAGCATTCTTTAAGGAGGTATCAGAATGATAGCAGAAAGAAAAAACGTTGAAAAATATTTAGATGACTTTGAGAAAAAGGCAGCAGAGGCTTTTATGAACTATCAAGACAGCGGAATAGCAAGTTATGAGCGTTCATACAGGAAAAATCAGGATCTAGCAGAGTGTCTTAAAATCGCATTGCAGACGGATACAGACAGAACCAGTGAGCGAGAGAGAAGAGCAAATAATATCAGTAAAATAGCGGACGCTCTGGAAGAAAAGGAATACACCAAAAAAGATGTTAAAAAAATCTTGTTACATATAGCCTATATGTAAGGGGGTACATAATGCACATAATAACAAACGAACAGAGAGAGAGTGAGAAGCCTGAAGACATCTTAAAAGAGCTGCGCTTTCATTACAACAAAGCAATTTTGGAGAAAATAAAACGCCTTGAAACAGAAAACAGCGTATTACAGGACCTTGTGGAAAGTAACAAGAGTTTTATATCACCAATAATCAAAAATGGCGCTGACCTTGAAAAGAAACTTGATGAAGCAAAAAACATTATAACTGAATTAGTCGGGGTTATAAGTTTTCCAAATATTTACGGAAGCCTTATAAATAAAGCAAATAACTTTCTCAAGGAGGTGGATATTGATTTATCTTAAAGTTACTGTGGCCGTTATGCTTATCGGAATTGTCGGAGTTGTTTCTGTACTTCTCTGGAACAGTATCAATAACTGCGACTAGGAGGGCAAGTTGAAACAATATAACGAAAAGTTATTGTTCTTTGCTCTGTGCGGAATATGTTTTTTAATTCTATTCCGCATTATAATTGCATTAACAGAACTGGATAGCGCAACTTTTGCCCGACAGGCAGAATATGAAAAACTGCGCTATTTTCAAACACTTAACAAGGTGTATGGAGACCTCTCTCCAATTCCCGGAGATATTGAGCCATACAAAGGAGGCAGCCTTGAAAAAGATACTGGCAACAAGTGAGAAAGAAATTAAGCAGCTTATCTTTCCTACGATGACTGTTGCAAGTGAAAAAATGGGTGTGGAGATGAAAAAAATCTCAAAAGCAATCCACACTGGAGAAGTGGTCCCGGAATGCGGATACTTCTTTGATGAACTATTTGACATTGACGCATTGTGCGAAGCAAGACAGGAAGAACTTAACGAAAAAAGGAGACTGGCAAATGCAGAAGAAACTGTATGAAATTACTGACGACTTGAAACAGATTGAGGACCTGTTCTTAAATGCAGTGGACGAAAACGGAGAGCCTAGAGACTTAACTCCAGAAGAAGACAACTTCTTGAAAGAGTGTCTTAATCTTTCCGAAGATGAACTTAAAGAAAAACTTGAGGGATACGGAAAAATAATCGCTAACCTCAAGTTTGACGCAGACACGATAAAAGCAGAAGCAGACCTTATCAAAAAAGAATACGAGCGCCTATCCGCAAAAGCAAAGGCAGCGGAAAACCGTGTCACTTCTTTGAAGTCATATATCCTCTGGGCGTTCAACACACTCAAAATTGATAAGGTTAAAACACCGTCTTTTACAGTATTCTTAAAAAAGAACCCGCTATCACTTAACACTGATAATGTTGATGTATCAAAACTTGACGAAAAGTTTATTACAAAATCTGTTTCAAAATCTGCACTGCAACAGGCTATCAAAAACGGAGACCTTGTTGTAACAGACAGCGGGCTTGTATTTGCAGACGGAGAAGTAATCGAGGGATTGACTGCAACTTCTTCAACTTCCGTTCAGGTGCGTTAAGGTATGGCAAAACGAAAAGAAAGCACCGGGTATTCTTACAAGGATAAACAGAAGTTCAGACAGTCAAGAGAGTGGCAAAACTTCCGCTACTATATGCTTGAAAAATATCCGGCGTGTGCGTTCTGCGGGAATACCAGGTCCACAAAGACAGTACACCATACAAAACTTTGTGAGACAAAAGAGGAATACGAAAACCTTGAAGAAAGTCGTTTCATTGTTTTGTGTTCTAACTGCCACCGCACTATGCACACATACGCAAATAAAAAGGCGCTTGCAGAACCAATTCTGCAACTTAAAAGGATTTTACAGTCTATCGGTTTTGGCGATGACTGGATAAAAGTGTAAAAGGGGGACAAAATGCCGGCAAGACTTGATAAAAAACTCGCAGAGGGCTTTGCAGAGTTTTATGACGAAATAAGAGACACTCAATACATATTGCAGGGGCTCTTACAAAAGGGAAAAACATTGACAGACGACGACATCAACAACTTCTGGGCAACTTTCAAAACCGCTCAGAAAGAAGCCTATATTGCCGGCGCTCTGTCATTATTCGATTAAAATTATGCCCCGATATTCCGGGGCTTTTTTTTATTTTTATGTAAAAATGGATTTGAAAATACCCTCTAAAACCCTCTCAGACGCACGAGAAGGCACTTTTTAGCGACTTTCTAGTAAAAATAATGATTTTATATCAACTCACCTTAAAACACCTCTTAAAATCAATCCTCGTGCGTCTGTAGGTTTTATATAACAGTGTTACACTATAGTTATGACTTCACAAAATAATATAACGGTGTTATAGTGAATTTTAGGTTTATATTCTCCGTTATAAATCACCTCTTTATTAAGTATTGGCTTTGTGCGTTTCCGAAAGCGTCTTTTGCCCGTTTGTGTTTCCCGGTTATTGCCGGGAGGGCTCGAAAAGACAAAACGCACACAAATTGAATGAAAAAACAAAAGACATATAAACAAGAAGAACTTTTCCCCGAACTTGAAAAGCCGGAACAGAAAAAGAAAAGACCGGCTAAAAAATCACTGTCCTACAGCTCACTTTCTAAAATCGCAGAGAAACGAAAAAAAGAACTTTTACTTGCTCAGATTGCAAAGGCCGAGACACTTGAAGAAATTGAAATGCTTGAAGCAAAGATTGCAGAGTTAAACGCAGCGCCTGTTGTGCCAAAAATCACGCACAAAAAAATAAATGACTTAATCATAAAACCGAGTAGTTCAGAATTGCCGGACAACTCGTAAGGAGTGAACATGAAAAAAATCAAAATGAACCTGAATGAACTTGCCTGTTCTTTTATCGGCACTGTCTTACTTATGGCTATCTGTTTTGAAAAAGAAGAGCAGACCGAAGAAGAAAAGACAAGGCTCTATTTTGCTTATCAGAAAATCTCAAAGAAACCACAAAAGTATTTTGCGTCTCTTGAAGATACCTGGAACATCGACAAGATACTTGAAGTATTTGACATCAAACGCACGCTAGGCTGGCAAGTCTGCCTTGTTTCAAGCGATTACGGCACAATTCTTTGTCCTTACCTTGAAGAAGAGCAGACCAACGACAAAGGCGAAAAAGTAAAAAAGATAATTCCTTTGAGCCCTCGACCTGACGGAATACCGACTTACACAATGCGTCATGCAAAAAAGGTGATTAAAATAAAATGGTAAAGCCTGTAACAAAAGACATCCAGGAGACACAGGAACTCTTTGACAAGGCGTTTGAGCACTGGAAAAAGCACGAAGATAAGGAGTCATGGGACACTATGTTCTTTGTGCTTTTGAAAGTTGTGCACAATGTTGCTCGCTCAATGCTTGAAGAAAGAGGGGTAAACCCGCCCGACTTCCACGAAAAGACAGTCGACACAACTCTAAACATCATGCGCCTGTACATCACGAAGAAACGGGAACCTGTGCGCTTTCTGGGCTCTTTTGTCAGGGGATACATTATGAATGTCTTCTGGAAGAATTACGAAGACGAAAACACAATCTCTGTTGACTGCATTGACCGGCAAGAGGACTTGTCTTTTCAAAATGAATGTTTCATTGAAGTACAGGGTAGATATTTCAACAAGGAACAGCTTGTTAAGGCAATTCAAAAAGTTGTGCTGCCGACACAAATTAAAAAGATCATCGAGGACAGGGTAAACAAATGAGACTTTGGAAATGGAACGAAAACAGAAAGATACAGGAAAATAAAGATGTTGTTTGTAAGGCTGAAAAAGGCGATTATCTTTTTTCATACAAAGGCTATTACTTTCTCTGCCAGCGTAAAGGCGATATAAATAATATCGTATGGGCTCAGATAGAAAAACCAAGAGTAAGCGTTTACAAGGCGTTTTCTGTTTACCGCAAGAAGCTGATAAAAAAGGGAATACAGTATGCGCAGATAACGACAGATTATGAATTGAAGTTCACCGCTTACATTCACATTCTGGAAGAACTCGACATTGATTATGTGTACGAAGTATCAGAAGAAAAGCCGAGATATTGCATTGCAGTTAAACTTTTTGAGTAGTAACTTATTACTTTAAAAGGAGTTAATAAAATTATGGGTTTTGTATCAAGTATAATCAGAAACTTAAACCAGTCTCTTAAAAACGCAAGGGGTATTTACACATCAGACCAGCGAGGCAAAATGCTCGACCGCCTCGAAAAGGGAAAAGACATCACAGTAGACAAGATGTTTTCTGAGCGTCATTACGACATCGGCCACAAGCCAAAAGAATGGCACGAAGATAATATCGGACGCTCTGCCCCGGAAGACACCCTTGCTGCAAATACACAAATATCATCAACTGCGATTGACAGTGTAAAATATTCACCGAACACAGAAGAGTGTAAGGTTAAATATAAAAACGGGGACAAGTGGTATAACTTTGTGAATATGTCGCCTGAGCAGTTTGAAACATATATGACTGCCGGAAGTAAAGGACGATATACTCAGCAAATGAGGCAGACAAACCACGACCCGAGATACCCAAGAACAATATAAGGAGTTAAGAATATGTTTGAACAGTGGAGAGCAATCCGCAAGGCAAAAAAAGAAGCTGCAAAGAAAGCAAAAGAACTTTACCTGAAAGAGTTGAAACTTGAAAAGGCAAGGAAGTCTTTTTTGAACGAAAACGACAGCCCGAACTTCATTGCAGAAGTGGTGAGAGGTTGCGAGGGTATGCAGAATGTAAAAGTAATTTACATCAAGAAAACCAACGGGACCACAATTACAATTCCGCTTACTTCTGATAACCAGGATAAGCAAAAGGAACTTGACTGGATAGACTTTGAAAGCCTTACAGACAGTCAGGGTGTTATGAGACTGAAATAATATTGTGATATGATTATTTTTTATCACGCTTAAATGAGAAAACTCACGAAAGCGTGATTTTTTTTAGGAGGATACAGAAATGGCAAGAAGCAAAGCAAGTTACATAAACAGAACGCCAGAAGAAAAGGCTGCGCAGACGGCAAAGGCAAGAGAAAAGAGAAGTGAACAGGCAACGCAACAGAGAAGCCTTACACAAGGCATTACAAAACGAATAGGGCCGGAAGTACAGAACTATATCCGTGAAAGTCTTTATGCAACAGACGAAAAATCAAAGAAATCATATATGATGTTGTTTGTCGATGAGTTTTTGAAAGAAGCAAGAGCAGACCCGCAATCAAGGTGCGGGCAGTTATTAGCGTCATCTATGTTCAATGACAAGTTACTTGAAAAACTTGATGACGCAACAAGCAAGGCAATGGCACAAGATCGTGAGTTCTCCCGTTACAGAATACGAGAAACGCTCTTTGATAAACAGCGTGAAGTGTATGACGACAAGGAAAGTGAAGAAATCGAAATTATATGCTCACGCCGTGCCGGTAAGACAGAACTTAACGCAAGGCTTTTAACTTCTGCCTGCATTGAAGAAAACACGCCTTGCCTTTATATCAACCTTACATTCACAAACGCAATCTCACAACAGTATGGCTTATGCTATGAACTTGCAAAAAATTACAACCTCGGAATTGAAAAGGCGTCAAGTAATGACGGAGAAATCATTTTTAAGAATGGAAGTTCAATTAAATTCAGGGGCAACTCAAACAACGCAGAAGCAGACAAACACCGAGGAAACAAATATAAACTTATCATCATTGATGAAATCGGACATCAAAAGGGCTTGAAATACCTGATTGAAGATGTTTTAACACCAGCGCAGAAAGACTATGTTCGACATCAAATTATCTACACTGGAACACCGCCGAGAGTGCCTCACCACTATTCAGAATGGCTCTGGAACAATCCCAAAGTTAAACACTACCACTGGACAATGAAAGACAACCCATTCATTCCGAACGCAGAAGAAGAAATCAGGAAAGAAGCTGAAAAGCGGGGAATGGGTGCAGATGATACTTACATCAAGCGTGAGTATTTAGGCATTATGGGCGCATACGACACAGAAAGTCAGGTATATAAAGGTTTTCAAACTTTTACCGCATTACCAAGAGAAAACTTTACACCGACACATATTTTTATCGGTGTGGACTTTGGAGGCGTGGACAACAACGCTGTTGCTTGCTTACTTGCAGACGCTTACACAAAGACCGGGTATGTGCCTATGGAATTCAAGAAAAATAAAATGAGTACATCTGAGATATGCTCGAAGATACTTGAAATGAGAGGCGGTGCGATTGCCCTTGCAAAGAGCCTTAATAAAGACTTCAAGGAAGAACACTGTATTGTTATCCCGGATACAAACGAACCTAACACAGTGTTTGAACTTCAAAAGATTTACAACATTCCGAACGTTCAGAAGCCTTACAAACATGAAATGATGTGGGGCGTTGCTCAGTTGCAGGAACTTTCAAGAAGCGGAATTATTAAAGTTTTGCAGGACGGACAAATTGCAGATGAATTTGAACAGATACTCTACAAGCGAGATGACGCAACAGGTGCGGTCCTGAATGAACTTGATGACGACTTGTACCACGGAGACCTTGAGGCTGCCTTGCGTTATGCGTCAAGACACTTCTGCGAGTTGATACTCGGACGCACACAACAGAAGAAAAGCAATTATGTTGACCCGAAGATTGCGACACGGCCACAGTACAACACAAACGATGTATCTTATGATGACGGGGTAATCTGGGACTAAAAGCAAAGGGGAAGTGTCATAAAGTTCTATAACTTATTTTTGTAAAGGAGTTATAAAATTATGACATTTTCTGAAAATACAAACTTAACACCAGGCGGACAGAGTGCAAGCCCGTCAAAAGTAAAAGAACTTGAAAACCGTATTGACGATTTACAGCAGACTGTTACAAGCGTCGCAGACAGTGTTGCAGACCTTGCAGATGAAGTAAACACACACGAACTTAATGCAGATGAAGCAGACATTACAAACGCAGTAATTGACAACGCAACAGTCGGAACAGAGACTGCAACAACAGTTAATGCAGACACCGTAAACGCAGACGCCCTCAACGCAACAGACGCAAGCGTTACAAACCTTACGGCAGACGATATTGAAGCAAACACCGTAGACGCAGACAACGGATATTTTGGAAGCGCAAACGCTCAGTCATTTACAGGACAGGGTGTAAACATTACTGGAGACATTACAGCCTCAAACAAGGTACAGGGTAAGACAGTACAGGCAACAGAAAAGGTTGTAACACCCGCTCTTGAAAGTACACAAACAGAACTGAAAGGCGCAACCACTGTAAGAGGAGATGTATACTTCCCGGAAGACGGCGACAAGATTTACGGTGAATATCTTGAAATTGAAGCGGACAAAGTAAAGGCAGATATTGAAGCAGAAACAGTAAGCGTAACATCTGTTACCGCCGGAGCTGTTACGGCAACGGGTGTTGCCTCTCAAAGTTTATTTGTAACTGGTAATTCTCGTTTTATGGGAGAAGTACAGGCAAGAGACATTGTGCCTGAACCGGGACAGACACTTGATATTACAACAGACACTCTTGACGCAGACTCTATTGAAGCAGATACAGTTAAAGTAAACTCACTCACAACAGAAACACCGACAGGCTCAAGTCAGTTGGTAGGCTATGACAGTAACGGAAACCTTATCCCGGTTGATGCAGGACTTGACCCCGCAAACTACTTTGAACTTGTACCGGGTGACCAAACTACAATTCAGCCAAAAGACGGAAAAGGTATAAAGGTAACAGACCTTGAAGTAAGCGGAGACACAACACTTGAAGATGTAAGCGCAGAAAATGCAACTGTAAGCGGGGATATTGATGTATCGGGAGACACGACTTTAGCAGATACAGAAGTTGACGGAACGCTTACTGTAAACGGAGACATCGTCCAGAACGGAAGCGCATACGAGACACACGCAGAAAAACTCTACACCAAAAAAGACCTCATCATCACAAGAGACGGCGCTGTATCAGGACTTTCTACAGGCGAATACACTGGTATTCAGGCTAAAAAATACGACGGAACAAATGACGGACAGTTAGTATTTGACAAAGACGGTGAGGCAAGAGTCGGAGATATTGGAGACACACAGCCAATTTTAACCCGTGATGAAATTGCAAATATGACTAACGGGAGTCTTTTAAAATGGGACGGGACAAATAAAAAAGCGGTATGCGCACAGAGTGTCTATATTGAAACAACATGGGCTGCCCTAAAGACATTAAGAGACGGGGGGCACCTCGTCAAGGGTATGCAGTACCGAATTACCGACTATGTAACCACAACCACACAGCCCGAGACACAGAGCGCAGGACACGCCTTTGATATTATCGTGACAGCAGACAGTGAAAGTGTACTTAATGAGAACGCCCGGGCAGCGATTCATACGGGCGACACCTATTTTTCTGATTCAAAATTGCAGGCATGGAAACTCAAATATTGCCTTGACAATGACACATACCGCTTTGCGTGGGCGGACTCGACAAACGGTAAAGGTGTTATTTATCAGATGATAGATGAGTTTGAGAATGACTTGCCTTATGACTTTAAGAACATTCAGTTCAAACGCTATAAAATCACGGCGAAAACAACGGCAACAAAACCCGATTCTTTGGTAAACGGATATTATGGCGCCCGTTCGTCACAAAACCCTGCTAGCACAACAGGGCAACTCAACCCGCAGGGTTACACTATTAGCACGGCGGACACCGTTTTCAGGTTTACTTTTGACTATAACGGTGCAGATTATTCACTGAATAAGTACTCGACCAAGAGCGGATCAGAATGGGTAAAGAATTGCTACGGCAACGAGATAGCGCCGTACTATTACAATCAAAAGCAGGGTTTGAATAATGTCGTATTTTTAAATACAAGTAATGGTGCAGGTAACTCCCGTAACAAGCTGACAGGCGCAAGAACTTATTCCAACACGTTTGGTAATGATTGCTATTCCAACACGTTTGGTAATTCTTGCTCTTCCAACACGTTTGGTAATTCTTGCTCTTCCAACACGTTTGGTAATTCTTGCTCTTCCAACACGTTTGGTAATTCTTGCTATTACAACACGTTTGGTAATTCTTGCTCTTCCAACACGTTTGGTAATTCTTGCTATTACAACACGTTTGGTAATTCTTGCTATTACAACACGTTTGGTAATTCTTGCTCTTCCAACACGTTTGGTAATTCTTGCTATTACAACACGTTTGGTAATTCTTGCTCTTCCAACACGTTTGGTAATTCTTGCTCTTACAACACGTTTGGTAATTCTTGCTCTTCCAACACGTTTGGTAATTCTTGCTATTACAACACGTTTGCAATTCCTGACGGAGTTAAAAACTTTAAAATGGATTCTGTATTCTATTTTGATGACGAAGATTCAAGTGATTATAATCTGCAATTTATTAACAATGGTAATTCGAGCGTCACTGTTACGGGGATATATTTTGTCGGGGAATTTGATGACAAAGATACCCAACCACCAACCAGCGTGAATAGAACCGTGCCAGCGGGTTCAACGGTGCAAATATTCTCTTATGATGACGGTGATTATGAAGACGGATACTCGTATTGGTCTCTTAGCGCAACTATTAACGGGCGTGTAGTAAATAACGCTGGTGATAATGATTAAGGAGAAAACATAACTTATTTAAGTAAAGGAGTTGGAAAAACAATGGACGCAACAGAATTCAAGAAAGCGATTAACGAACTTAAAAGCCTTAATGCACAACGCAAAGTTAAGTATTACCGTAACCGCTCACTGTATGAAAGCACACCACGCTTGAACATTGAAAACATCAAAAACCCGAATGTTGTCGGATATTACAACAATATTGATGAACTGAATGAAGATACAACGGCAACACCAAACCTGAATGTAATTAAAAGCTGTATCGACACTCTTTCAAGTAAGATTGCACAGTCAAAAGTAAGACCATTTTTTAACTGCGTTAATGGCTCATTCAAAGACATTCAGACTGTAAAATCTGCGCAGCAGTTCTTTGACCAGTATTATGACGCACAGGACGTAAACAAGAAAGTATCGGAAGCATTCCGAGACGCCTGTATTTTTGAAGACGGTTATATCTTTGTTGACGTTGACTCAAAAGACATTCACAAGGCTTTACCGTGGCAAGTATACGAGCGCCCGGCAGAACTTTCTTACGGTAAAGTTACCCGCTCATATTATGAGCGAAAAGACTACCCGGTTACACTCTTACCTAAAAAAGTCCTTGACGCAATCAAAGATAAAATCGGACAGAATGAATATGTAACATACGGCCTTTATTTTGACACAGTAAACCACGTGAAAATCTACTATGTTTCAGAATACGACTTTATTCTTGAAGAGCCTTTTGAAGCAGAACGCACTCCGTTTATCCGCTTGTATTACAACTGCCCTGTATCCGGCAACACTTCCAATTCAGTGGTTGATATGCTTTACACTATTCAGCTTGAAATCAACACACTGATGAACAAGATTAAGGACGCCTCACAGCTCAATATTGCAATGACTTACCTTATCCCGAAAGGAAGCGGACTTAAAACAGGACAGTTAAACAACCGCATAGGAAACATCATTGAATATGAACCGACAAGCAATATGACAGGCTCCCCTGTTACTGTTTCAACACCGTCATTCATTGACCCTCAGTATATGGCACTTCTCAATGAACTTATCGCAAAGGCTTACGAACTTGTCGGGATTTCTGCCCTTTCTGCGCAGAGCAAAAAGCCTACCGGCTTAAACTCAGGCATTGCCCTTTCAACAATGGAAGATGTAGAAAGTGAGCGTTTTGAAACACAGTTAAACCAGGTAATCAAAAGTTATGTGGATATTGCAAAAACTTGTCTTGAAGTATTCCCTCAAGATGAAGACATTCTGCCGGAAGTTACTACAAGAATGACAATCAAGTGGAGAGACATTGTAGAAGAAAGCAAGAAAATGCAGATACAGTTCTCAAGCGCTGACAGTCTTTCTAAAGACCCGAGCCAGAAGTTACAGCAGTTGATTGCACTTTCTCAGGCTGGCGTTATCCCTCAGAGCCGTATTTCACAGTTTATGGAAATACCTGACTTACAGGGAGGATACTCAATCGCAAATAACGCAATCAATGCGGTAATGAGTATCATTCAGGACTGTGTAAACAACGATGTGTTTGATATTCCTGAATATATTCCGCTGTCATTACTGGAAGATGAAATTTTGAACACTCAGTTAAGTTTAAGGGCTGCGAATTATGAAATGAACAAAGCAAGCATTGCTAAACTTTCACAGTTATATGCAATGTGTATCGAAAAGGAAAAGGAACTTGCAGAACAGCAGAACGCAGAAGCAATGGCCGAGCAGATAGGCGAAATGGCAATGCAGGGGACTGTTGACGCAGGACTTAATGACGCAACGAGTGAGATTGTCGGGGGCGGGGAAGAACAGAATGTTATCCCGGAACAGACAGAAACAGACTTGTCTGCAACAGAATAAAGGTTATAAAATCATTTAAGGAGGATAAAAAAATGATTAAAAATATTATGAAAAATATCGGGACAAAAGATGTTAATAAGGCGTTGGAAAAATATAAAACTGACGCAAAGAACATGACTACAGAACAGCTCGGATACTACGTTGAAGATTTGAAAAACGGAACGGGCAATATTGGCAAAGAAAACCTTGAAGAAAGGATAAAAATTTACGGTGATGAATTGGAAGCAAGAAACGGCAAAAAAGACAAGGCTTACGTAGACTACAATGACGAAATTGCACAGATTTACACAGACGAACTGAGAGCAAGAAATATCCCCTCAGAATTGAATAAAGAACAGCGTAAAAAGTGGGAAGAAAAGGCAGCAAAACCTGAGGAAACAATCGCCTCTTTGGAAAATTTCATTGCCTCAATGTCAAAGCCAGAAGCAAAAGCAAACCCTCACGCAGACGAAATTGTGGAGATTTATAAAAAAGAATTGGAAAAAAGAAAAGAAGACCCGAAATACAAACCCGAAATCATGTATGAAAATTAACCGCTCTTGAACAAAATAAAAGAGTTGTAAAAAAATATTTGACAACTGCAAAATCTTGTCTTATATTTTAGTTATTCCCTATTTATTATCGGTTATTGATTACAAAGGGCAACCCATTAAACGTGTCGTTGACACGGGGTTGCCTGTTTTTTTTGTCCGTGATATATTTGTCTTATCTTCATAAGTAATTTTTCATGAATTGCTTTCTTTCGAGAATTGTCTCCGAGGATATTGCAGTATTCCCGGAGACTTTTTTTATTCCCTCACACGCTTATATCTTCGTTTAGAGCGCTCTTTTTAATTCAATCGACAAATTACCCTATTTTATCCAAAACACCGCTAAAAATACCCTTTACGCTTGCCTATGATGATTTTAGAACAGGAAACTTTTTTCATTAACTTATTTTAGTAGAGGAGGTAATAAAAGTGGATGAGACTGAACTCGTAGAAGTATTGCAGTCTTACAAAGACGCTATCGGACTTCTTGAAGAAAAGTTTAACGCTTTTTCTGAAGAAATCGGACACGTAAGAGAAGAATTGCAATCAAGAATTGAAAGTCTTGAAGATACAGTCATCAACGGAATTATCAACCCTGCGCATGAAGCTGCGGAAAAGGCAGCCTATGACAGAGACCTTGAAGAATTCAAGGGAAGATATTCTGAAAAAATTGACCCGTATCTGGATAAAATCAAGGCAGTTGAGGGAGATGACTTTGACATCTACAAAACAGCCTTTGACGGTTACAAAGACTACAAAGAAAAGAACGGTGAAAACGCTCTTGAAGAAGACGGCTACATTGACGAAATGCTCGCTGGCATTACTGAACAGCTTGCAAAAGTAAAAGAACTCATCAACGCTGACGAAGTAAAGGCAGAAGTTGACGAAAACGGCAATGTTGAAATCAAAGCAGACGGTGAAACAGTTGCAGAAGAAGTTGTTGAAAAAGCAACAGAAGACACAACAGAAGAACCGCTCGGTGAACCTGCCGAACTTTCTGAAGACGAGATGAAAAAACTCGAAGAAGAAATGAAAGCAGAGGGGCTCGTGTAAGCCTTAAAAAACACAAAACAAAATTAGAAAGGAGATAAAATTACTATGGCATTGAATTCAAATGTTTTGGCTATGCTCAAGATTTACTACAAAGACAAAGTAGAAAATCTTTTGTTCCGTAACTCTCCAGTGTTCTCTAAAATCGAAAAAGAACGCATTGAGGGTAAGTCGGCAAACTTTGCAGCTCTTGCAGGGTTTAGTGGTGGTGTTGGTGGCGACTACGCAAAGGCTCTTTCTTACGCAAATGAAGTAGGAACTTGTGCTCAGTGGTCGGTAGAACCTGGTCAGGTTTTTGGCGTTGTTGCTTTTAACAACAAAGAAGTTCTTGCTTCAAAAACAAACAAAGGTGCATTTATCCGCACAGCAGACGCAAAGATGTTCACTTCTTTTGACGCTGTTAAAAAGGTACTTGCAACCGCTCTTTATGGTCGTGGTTATGGTGAAATCTGTGCAACAGGTTACACAACCGCAATTACAGCAAACACTCCGTTTGAAATCTCAGGTCTTCCTGAATTTGCAATGATGACTATTGTGCCGGGTATGATCCTTGAACTCAAATCATCAATCACAGATACAACACCAAATGCAAAACTTACAGTTAATTCTGTAAACGGAACAACTGTAAATGTTACATCTGACACAAGCGTAGGCTCACCACTTGCAACAGATGTTCTTTGTATCGCAAATGCAATGGACGCAAGCGGTAATCCACTTCTTCCAATGGGTCTTGCTGGCTGGCTGCCAAACGTACACGGACGCAGCGACACAGGCTCAGGAACAACAGAATGGTCTACATACATCGCAAAAACATTCATGGGTGTAAACCGCTCTGTAAACGCTGACGCTCTTGCAGGCGCTTATGTTCAGGGTGGCTCAGGAGACACTTACGCAACAACTGTAACCGCTCTTGTACGTAAACTCCGCCGTCAGGGCTCAAAGGCTGACCTTATCATCTTGAATGACAAGGACTTTGAAAAGTTTGCTAAGGCTGTTGCAACAACAGACACTTACTTCACACAGACAGGCACAAAGGGTAAACGTGTTCTCAACAACGGTGTATCTGAACTGACAAGCGCTTTCAGTACAAACTACATTGAAAACATCTATGATGACCCATTCTGCCCGGAGGGACGTTTCTACGTTCTTGACAGCGATACTGTTAAGTTCTGGTCTTACTCAAATGCTGAAAAAGCACTTGATGTTGGTGTAACTGGAAACGAACCGGGAACAAAAGAAGTAACAGAGGGTGAAGATGTAACATCTAAGCCTTATCAGTTGCTTATTGATGATATTCTGTCATTGCAGCCTGGTACTGCCGGAACAGACGGCCCTACAACTGTAGTTGGTATCAACGTTTACGGCTCGTTCGTTGTAACAAACACTGCTCACAACGGTGTAGGAAACTTCTACAACGCAACAGACATTCAGTTAAGCGCTTCTGCGTAGTGCGTAGATAACGCTTTTTACCTTATCCCCTTGCCTTAATTGGTGAGGGGATTTTTTTTGTATTTGAAGTTTATACGCACTTATAACTTATTTAAGTAAAGGAGTAAAAAAGAATGTTACATTTTACAACGAGAGACATAGTTACTAGAGCAAGGGAACTTGCAGACCTTGAAAACTCGAATTTTATTACATGGTCGGAAAATATGAAACTTCTTGATGAAAGTTATAAAAAACTTTATCAGGAAGCAATCAACGAAAGTGATAAATATTATTTGACAAGATGTGAATTAAAAGACCTTGTTGTCGCAGAAAGACGGGAAAAGGAAGTGTCTTTCTATCTGCCGGAAAACTTCTACCAGTTGCACAGTATTTCAGTAAAAGGCAGCGGTAGGCAGATACTCAAAAAGGCACGCACGGAAGACAGCTCAAGCGCAAGATACGACATTGAAAACAACACGCTTGTTTTGTATGGTGGCGCCTCTTCACTTCCGCTTGATATTGCATATTACCCAGTACCAAAAACTTTAACACTCAAAAACAGTCCTGTAACAGTGAGCGTTGAGGGTACACCGCTTGATGTAAACGGGGATATGGTCCTGTCAGTAAATGACGGAAACGCAATTATTACGAACATTAACACCGGGTGGACAAAAAGTATTGATATTTCATCAATCAGTGGCGATGTCATTTTTGGTATTTTAGGACTTACAAAATTCTTCCTTGTTTCAAGTAATCTTACTGGATATGAATGTAACATCAAGACGGGGACTGTAACATCAAACAGTGTTTTTATGGGAAAGAAAGACGGAATGTTGTATTACACAAGTGTTGGTTGGGGAAGTTCTGTTTATCCTGAAACAGTAAGTTTTTATAACGAATATGACCACATTGTAACGACAAGAAGTCTTGCCGGTTTTGATACTGCGCTCCCGTTCTGTTTCTCTCTTGATGATGATTTAAATATTTACTGGCTTAAGTCAGATATTGCTGCGCCTAAAATTATCAAAAAAGATACAGACGGAAATATTTCTGATGTTGTAACTTTTGACTTAAACGGAATGCACGGCTCTTACGACCTCTGGAAGTGTTTTGAAATAATCAAAGGCTCTCTGTTTTATGGCGCTGCGGATATTTTCTGTAATGGTGTAAAACTTCTCGACCACAAAGAATTTGAAACGCTTATCGGCTTTAACAAAATGGACTTTGACACGGGTTATGGTTTTGCAGTTACTCCGCTTTATGAAGAGGGTGTAATGCAGATCCACTCTTGTTTTGCAGATACAGAACTTGACTTCCCGAATAACTTCTATTTCTCATATCTTGCTTATTTACTTGCTATTGCATACAAGCAGAAACAGAACGCAGACGCAACACTTTTAATTCAGAGGGCAAATGACGAATACGCACAATTCCTGACTTCAATTACAAGAGATGTTGCAGAAAACAACAGAATACAGAATGTATACGGCGGAGGAACATATTACTATGGCTAATCAGAATTCAAAAGTTTTTAACATTGACCTTAAAGGCGAACTTATCACAACACAGAATAAAAACATCATCAAACAGTTTTCAGGCTTTAAAGAGAGAAACTGCCTTGTTGCAAACAACAGCCTTAAAAGTTTTAAGAAAAATAACACGCCTTTTATCTATGACGATAACGGTAATTATTACTCACTTGAAAACAACCAGTTCAAGATAAACGGGGTTGTAGAAAAGACTGTTGCGACAAACTCTCCTTTTATTGTCAAAACAGAAGTCCCTGTAACCTACGAAAACTTGAATAACGTTATCTGGGCTGTACCTTATGCGTCAGGGACAAAAGAATATAAAATTATTCAGACATCCTCAAGCATATATATTTATGCAAAAACAGGCTCTCAGTGGGTATTACAGGAGACACACTCAGGTATATTCACAATTTTAACCTCAAAAAGATGTCTTGTGTTTTCTAACATAAGCGGCGCAGCAGTCAAAATTATCGTTATTTACAATGGCAATATTTTTTATCACTCTTTTGCCCCGGACGCAGGATACACAACAGATAAGGGAATTAACTTCACAATAAAAAACAATCAAGATAACGTCCCTTATTTTATTTTCAAAACTTGCGATAAAAACTTTGAAACTTTTTCTGTATATAATTGGTCGCTTAATGTGTCTCCCAAAAAAATTTATTTTTTCGATTTAAATACCGGGACTAACTCAGGCATTATATCATCTACTACGGAAAATTATTATTTATTTTTTGAGGGAGATTATGTCCTTAATTTAAGTACACTCATTTATGCACCTACTTTTATTACAACAAATTACACACCAAACGCAACAGATACACTTGAGTATGATGAAAGCTGGAACTGTTGGGTATCACAGAAAGCCGGACACTTTGGAACATTATCAGAAAAAGGTAGAGCGTCATTTACTTTTAACAGTAACCCCGCAACATTAACTATAGGTAACTATCAGAACGCAATGGTAGAACCTTGTAAAGCTGTGTATAATGAAGACAACAAGTATTCACAGTATAACAATATTAAAGCAAGAAAAGACCCGAATGGAGACAGGTATCGTTATTACATAGAAGACTCTCCAGAGTTTTATTTAAACTTTTTTAATTATAGCAGTGCAGGCGTTATCGTAAGCGGGGATAATATAGTTTTTCAACGAAAAATAAATTTAAAAACCGTTAAAACAAAATTATTAGGGTATGAAGAAGATTTTTATACTTACGTAACAGCAGCGGACGCAATCGCCGCTGCACAAACTCGAATTACTTCTGGCTCAGGACTTACAATGTCTTTGCAGTCTTCTAGCAGTACATTACAGGATGTAAGTTTGAATAACACTTTTTATTTAGGAAACGGCAAAATTATTTTTAGCAGTGGAAACGAGTTAAATAATCTTAATTACATAAGAGAGTTTAACTCAAGTTTTGACATTGTTTATAGCTCAGGCAAATTTGCAAATCTTTCCTGGACAACAAAAATCTTTGAACCGTTCTTACATATTGATGATACTTACTGTCCGCCAATATGGAGTGAAAGCAAACAGGGCTTTTATTACCTCATCAATAACAAATGGTATCTTGTAACTGAAAATCAGAATACAGGATATATTGAATACATATTAGACCGCTATATTCTCTTGAATGTAAAACTTTTGGACGGGGATGTATTTAACCTTTACGACACACAAACACAGACCTGGTATAATTATGCGACAGACTGGAATAACAGAGTTCTTGTCGGACACGACCCCGACTCTCTTACCCCTACAGAAATTACAAGTTCAAATTATAATGTCTCTGTTTTTGATATGGAAATCGGCAGCGGGATTAACGTAAATTACGCTCAAAACAACATAACCTCTGCAATTTTTAACCCTATCATATTAAGTGATATAATAACGCCAAGTTGGGGAACAAACATCGCTATTATAATTCCATATCTTTTACACCTCGATTTTAAGACAGGGTATAAATATTTTATTGAATTATATTATTCAACAACTCTTTCTAGCGCACAGTTGGAAAACCCGCCTTATGTTACAAACTACAACGGGGAAGCAACATCTATTCTGCCAATTTTACAAGGTAGAACATTCCCTACAGAAACAGGCGGTAATATTATTTTCAACGTCCCTTTGACTGTAAATTATATTGTTTCGTCTTTCTCAATTTATTACATCTTTACAAATAACATTTATTATCAGCTCAATACAAACAATGATGAAATCATATTAAATTATGACTATACATCCGGCCTTACAAACATTACAGAAATGTTTACCTTACAAGGTAACTCTTACATCATCCGTAATAACATTATTTCGTCATGTACTTTTATTGACGGAGTATTGCAGAATGTACAGGCAATTATATCTTGTAAAAACCTGGTCTTTATGGGAACAAATGTTACTACAGCGTTTTTTTACAGTCCGGCAAACAAAAAGATTTTAGGTTTTACAGGCAACAGAGATTTTATTGATCTTGCAGAGTTTACAGACATTGAAACAATTTATAAATATGCTTATTCAATCAACTTCAAGACATTCTTTATTCTCTCGAATATCGGATGTATCTGTATTACGGACGAGGGATACGTAAGCATTATTAAAGGCTCTGTTTACAATAACTTTATTCTTTACTCAAAATCTTTTGGATTGTTTAACGCACAGACAAGCCTATGGGATATTTTCTCATTATATGAAAATGGGAACAAAGTCCCTGTAAGTGCAAAAACAGCCTTTTACGGTTACGGAAACAATCAGGTTACAATTATTGATACCTGGTATTTAAGGCTGTATGCAGAAACTCCTGGCACGGGAAATATCCGACTTAAAGTCGTATCGCTTACTGATGAGGGAATAAAGAACGAAGAAACAAACTTTATCATCAGTAAGGATATGTGGGACGAACTGACACACTCTTATTACTTGCGCTATCAGCCAAAATTACAGCGTGGTATTGGTGTGTCGCTTGAAATTGAGTCTGACTTTGATATTTATGAGATTAACTGTTCTGCAAATCCTGATACTACAATCCAGTTATCAAAGCCTTTTGCAGGTACAAACATTATTAAAGGAGGTAAAATTTAATGCTTATAAACAATAATGATGTACAGTCAATCAACGCAGCTTTAATTCAGTTACAGAATGAAATTGAGGCTTTACAGAAACAGATAAACGCTATTAAGGCAAGTAATAATGCCTTATAGCATTGTAATAACTTATTAAAGAAAGGAGATAAAAAGAAAATGAGTAGCGGACTTTCTAATTATGACTCATCAAGAAAAAAGTATCAGGAAAATATCAACAAAT